>NZ_JASJFE010000785.1:0-8499 GCF_030067735.1 Microcystis sp. M53598_WE2
ATTTATCCACTATGAACCAAGCAGGTCGCAGCAATACTAAAATTATTGAAGCTGCTAATTTAGTTTTACAATGGGTCGATCGAGATTGGAAACAGGGGAAAGATAATCATAAAGTTACCGAGGCTCCTTTTCGGGTTCAAGCGATTCTTCCCGTCAGCGCCGAAGATCCCCAACCTAATCCAGTTAAGGAGGGAAAAGGATTAGAAATTTATCAACCCGATGACATTTATCAAACAGTAGAGTTAATTGAAAAACGTCTAGTTAAATTACTCCAAGAAAACCCTCAACATAATGCGGCTATCCTCGTTAGAGAAAATCGACAAGGACACTTTTTTGCTCAAAAATTCGCCCATTTTTACAAAAGTTATCAAATCAGAATTTTTGAAGCTAACGAGATCGCTCGCTTTTCCCAAATTCCCGCCGAAATGCTGAAACTATTGGCTTTTGTCGAACGTCCCCACTCTCCCGATTATCTCAAAGCGGCCTTAGAAGTGCTACAATTTAGGGGTTTAATTACTGCCCAAGACTTAAATCCTTTAGTTACCTATCCCGAACAATTTCTTTATCCCACTCCCCTCGATCCCGAACTGAAATCTAACGAAAAAATCGCCCGTCGTTATTGCTGCAGTTTACTAAAAGCTAGATTAGAATTACCCCATTATCAACTCCTGTCTTTTTTCGCTATGACTCTCCAATATTCGGGGTCAGAATTAGCAACTTTGCAAAAATTAACCGCCCGTATTTATCAGGAAACTGCTGGTAATAGTTCTCTGAAAAACACAATTAATACTCTTAATGAAATTATCGCCTCTGAGCGCTTTGAAGGAGTGGAAGAAGATAACGACGATTGTTATACTCGTCCCGGACAACTGACGATTATTACTATGCACAAAGCCAAGGGTTTAGACTGGGATTATGTTTTTATTCCCTTTCTTCACGAAGATATTATTCCTGGCAAACCTTGGGTTCCCAATGGGGCAAAATTTTTGGCAGATTTTACCCTCGCAGAAGTGGCCCGGGCGCAAATTCGAGCAGCGGTTCATCAACGCTATTTAAACCCCGACAGCATACCAATTATTCCCCCACCTTTAAGCGCTTGGTTAGAAGCTGGACAACTTAAAAAAGCTGAAGAATACCGACTTTTGTATGTAGCGATGACGCGAGCAAAAAGACTTTTATGGATGTCGAGTGAAAAAAAAGCTCCCTTCCGTTGGAACACTTTTCGCGGAGATGAAAGTAGTCAATTACAGGATAAAAATCCCTGTCCTGTCTTTCCTGTTTTAATCAATGCTTTCCCCGATTCTTTCTGTGTTTAACTGTTGCTGCAGCGTCCTCGGATAAAGAATTAGGAAGACAAACCACCAGAGGAGTATAGGAATAGATAGGAGTAGGGTTAACCAGAGACGCTGAGTTAAAAACCAACACCCAGCAATCAGGGTAATTCCTGTCAATAAAATCGACCAAGGTTGACACCAACGGGGTTTGTGATCCCAAACGCTACTAGATTTCGAGTTAGACATTAGTTAAGGGGCGGTAATTTACTAACTTGATTTTATCGTACCTGACTATTCAGATAACTGCTACAATTTTGGGTAATTCTAAGTAGGTGGGTGGAATTAAATATAAAATGAACGTAGGTTGGGTTGAAGCATGAAACCCAACGCCCGCATGGGTTACGCTACCGCTAACCCATCCTACAAATAATTGTGCCTACCTACTTATCAATAGAGTTTCTTATCTCTAGACAAACTAAGCTAAATTTTCCTATGATTGATGTCTTTTATCCGATTCCCAAGCTGTTAGATACTATTCTGACGGAGATTTATGCCGAAAATCGCCGTAAACATGAAGAAAGAATGGCCGAATTACAAATAATCTCTAATTCTTCCCTTCGCGATGCCTACGCCCAACAGCTATTATTAGATCGATTTCTTGCCCCCGTGGAAAATGCTCAACATAGCATTCAAAATGCCGCTAAACACGCTCAGTACATGGCAGAAGTAGTTAATTATTATCATCGTGACCATGGCTGTAGTCAAGAGCAAGCCCAAGAAATATCCCGTCAATTTCGGGCTTTAGCGGTTAAAATTTCTCAAATTGACTCTCTTTACGATTTAAAAATCATTTATCAAGTGGTTACTGTTTTCACCCAGCAATTATCAAGATTTAAACACCGAGAAAGAAATTATTCTTGGGAAAGGCAAATCAGAAAGGGTATTTTAGATCCCTTAAATACCTGCATTGCTGTGGAAAAAAATTTTCAAAGACGGGTAGCTTTGATGACTGGTGAACACCCATCAGCTACGGTAATGGGATTATTAGAGTCAGAATAGACAATAGCTACTGACTCTAGGGACATTTTTGGGGGAGTTTTAATACAAACTCCCCCCAATCATAGCCGCTAATAAAATAAAACCGACCCAAACATTTTGACCGAACATTTGACCATAAACTGGTTTGGGTAAATCCGATTGACGTAACAACCAGTATTGACGCCACCAAGCGATCACCGATAGACCCAACCCTAGCCAAAAAAAGGCTGATAACTGCATTTTTTGCCCCTCCCAAGCCAATAAACCCACTGTTAGGGCAAAAAAGACCCCCACGGCTTCCGGGGCGTATTTGCCGAAAAATATGGCACTAGAGTTAATACCAACCTTGAGATCATCCTCTCGATCGGACAGAGCATAAATAGTATCAAATGCCAATGTCCAAAAAATCACCGCTCCCCATAATATAAATGTATTGCTATTTAACGACCCGGTGACGGCACTCCAACAGATTAAAACCGCAAAACCCCAAGCGAGAGAAAGAACCAATTGGGGTACAGGAAAAAAACGCTTGGCGAGGGGATAGCAGATAATCAAGGGAACGGCGGCCACACATAGGCAAAAACTCAGGAAATTCAGATATAAAGCTAAAATTGCGGCGCAAAAGAAAGCAATCAGAGCGATAATCAAACCAACCTTGATCGATAAAGCTCTGGCCGCTAAAGGACGGTTACGAGTGCGATCGACTTGTGGATCGATATCCCGATCCCAAAGATCGTTAACCACACAGCCGGCGGCGCTAGTGGCCAAAGTTCCCAAAACGATCACCCCGATCAAGGGTAGCGGTGGCACACCGTCTGCCGCCAAAAATACCGCCCATAAAGCGGGAATCATCAAAATTAACCTACCTGCGGGTTTATCCCAGCGCAAGAGGCGAATAATCGTCATCCAAGTGGGTTCTAGATCGGGTTGGGATATAGTCATAATTTCTCGTAAAAAGTAGAAACTAGGAGTTAAGGGGATGTGGGGTGTAGGGTGTGGGGTGTGGGGTGTGGGGTTTTGGGGAGAAAATTAATTAATTTTGGCCAGTAGCTGCCTTTTGCCTTTTGCCTTTTGCCTTTTGCCTTTCCTAACCAAGAAGTTAATTTTGCACGACTACTTACTTAACGTGATTACCAGCCCCAACTATTGGGAACCCCTTTAAACGGACCAACCACATCGGAGGTTATCCATCCCCCATAAAAGTTGCCCGGTTGCGGTTGTACTAATTCCCCGTCGGCATAACAAGCGGTCATTTTGGCGGGATAAAAAGCCAGATAATTCTTAATTGCCTGAAACTCTGGTGTCGGGTCCGGATAATACCAAGCGGCGTTAATTGCCTGTTGATCCCCAACGGTGATATTGTAATATCCCGCTAGACCTTTCCACTCACAAAAAGACTTTTCTGCTGTGGCTTGCAGGTATTCCATTTTAATATCTTGGGGCGGTAGATAATAAACTGGAGGATGACTGGTTTCTAGAACTCGATAACTGCTTTTAGTATCGGCAATTATCACCCCATTAAAGATAATTTTTAGGTGTTTAGGCGATAATTCTAGGCGCGGGGGACGAGGATAATCCCAGACGGATTCCTGTCCTGCTTTTGCTGGTATCGGTTGGGGACGAAACATAATTTTTCTTATATTATTCTCCGAGTCAGTATTCTCTGAGTCATTTCACCGTTTACTGATTACTGATTACTGATTGGGTGCATCTCCTATTGGTGACTTTCTCTGACATATAGGGGAGCAGCAGAAGTCATTTAAAGAGGGCGAATGCAATTCGCCCCTACAATAATAATATTATCGCACCAATGGTAGGGGCGCATCGCGTGCGCCCAAATGTAGTATAGATATTTCTACAAAATTGAGATGCACCCGATTACTTTTCACTGATTACTGTTTACTAATCACTGAAAAGAGTTTTCTCAGGGTTTCCACTCGTTCTCGATTGACATTTAAATCCGATTCTCCTAACCGGGAGGCCGAGCGAACATCGATCGCATTTTTGCTAGGATTGAGAGAAAATTCCAGATCATCGACAAATCCCATCCATTGACTGCTAAATTCGGCGTAGAGATAGTTACTATCTTGGTTAATAATTTTAGTTCTCGGTTGGGAGGCGATAATTTTAGCTAATTGCTCGATCGCTTTTTCACCGCTACCCTGATAACTAAGGGGTTCGATCGCATGAGCCTGATCCTGACTCTGACTACTAACACAATTAGGAGTGACCGGACAAGGGGCCAGTTTACCCTCCCTGACTCCCAAATAATCGGGACGAGTACCGGCGAATAAACTGACGCTATCGGGAGCAATTAACCTAATTCCTAGCCAGATGAGCAGTATTCCCAGGAAAATAAACGGGGTTAGCCGGAAAGATTTTTTTACCGTGTCGGAAGTTTCAGTCATGCTAGTCTTACAGAATCACTTCAATTAACTTAACATTGATAGGTGTGGCAATATCAGGAGATAGAATAAGATGTTTCTCGATGAATTACAACCCGTTGTTAAAGAACTGATTCAACAACCGATCGCTTTTTTCGGTGGTTTTGCCTCTGGATTACTGCGCTTGAAACTTTCGGACGATCCCCTCAAAAAATGGTTAGAAGAGCAGGGATTAGTCAGTTTTAACGACAATAATCAGGATAACGGCAACAGTCCCCAGTCGATCTCGATCGATTAGGGATCGGGGGTTAGCTGTTGGGGGTGAGGGTATTCTCCCATCCCCAAAACCCCCCGCTTACCACCCCATCAGCTTAACTTGTTGCTGAAAGTAGATAAATTTCCTCAGCTACTCGTTTTAATCTTCTTAATTGCGCTTCCATATCCTTTTTAGTCCATTTGGCGGCGAATTGCTGGAATCCCCACCCCACAACCGGATTAGGAATCGCAAACTCAAAACGATTGATTAAACAAGTGCCGTCATCATTGGGTTGACATTCCCAGCGATCGCAACCACGAAAAAAGCCTTCAAATTGCCAGACAATTAACCCCGGTTCTCTCTCAATCACCGTACTTTTTAGCGTTGGCTGAATTAGGGGAATTTGAATCAAAAAACGACTTCTACCACCGATATCGGTCTTCCAATCCCCGATAGGTTCACAAACTAACAATGGATTCAACCAACGACGCATTAACTCTAAATCCGTGATACAACGCTCTACCGTCGTGGCACTAGCTTTAATCTGAATTGATTGTTCAAATACTTGACAAGATGACATTGATCTGCTTATAAATTGCTGGCTGAGAATTATCGGTAGTCGGACAAAAATAAAGTTAACTGTGCAGACAAGGCAACAGTAAGGGTTTCGGCCTTGGTTACATTTCTTAACATAGTGTTGTTTATAGCCTTTCTCATCAAGATAAAGTGTAACCTAATTTGCTATGGACGACCGGCGATCGACTCCCCAAAACGAAAACTTCCTACCTCATCATTAAGATAACTGCTCTCAAGCTCATTTTTTCACTAGCTTGAGCAACTCTCGAAAACGTTGGCGTAATCTCTCGATATTAACTGATAATAACATTGGTATCGAGAACAAAGCGTTTAGTCATCGCGTCTTCATCGGCCCGCGTCCTGTAGGGGCGAAGCATTCGGGCAGTAACCTATCGGTGAAACCGGAGATTTTTTATCCGAATGCTTCGCCCGTACTTTTTCAGCAAGCCTTAAACACCTCCTGAGCGTTAGCGGCAATCTCGGCCCGTCGAGCTTCAATCCGGCGCTTGCGGATTAACTCACAAGCATGGAAGCCGTGATAAATTCTATGGAACACAAACAACACGAAAACCTACTTGCTTCATAAATTCCGGATTCTGATAAATTACATTGCGATTACTTGGGAACGTAAAGTTACGAAACTCTTGTGTTGAATTAGTTGTTGATGTATATTCTAAGTCTGTCAGAAAACTAGAACTCTTAACAATGAATTGATTGCCTGATTCAACAAATGCTGAACCATCAGTGGGGTAGATAGGAGATGGGGAATGGCTATCCATATAACTATCCATATAACGAGGGTCTTGGGGGCTGAAAAGATACTCATTTCCACTATAATAACTATCTTGACACCATTCATAAACATTTCCATACATATCATATAGTCCCCACTGGTTAGGCTTTTTTTGCCCTACTGGATGAGTTCGTTTGCCTGAGTTTTTTCCATACCACGCATATTCTCTAAAATCCACAACACCGTCCTCACAAGCAAGGTCTCCAAAATCCACAGCACCGTCCTCACAAGCAAGGTCTCCAAAATACCAGCTAGTAGTGCTTCCTGCTTTACAACTGTAAACCCATTGCACTTCACTAGGCAGTTGATAGCTCTTTCCTGTTTTCTCTGACAATTTACCGCAAAATTCCTGAGCATTATCCCATGTAACTTGTTCTACTGGATGATTACTATCTCCTCTAAAATAAGAAGGGTTGTAAAACATAATGGCTTCATATTGAGCCTGAGTAATCGGGTACTTACTCATCCAAAACCCCTTTAGTTTAACAACAGTAGGTTTATCGCCCAACAAAATAAAATCACCTGGGGGTATCGCAATCATTTCTAATTCAATTCCATTGCGTAAAACTTCTGTAAAATTCTCCGTAATATTAGGCATATTAGGCTTTACTTTTTCCTCTACAGTCATCGACTCCCCTCCCGTTACCAGCGCCGGTAAGTGGGGGATATTACCAAAACGATTTAATAATTGCCAACCTGCCAAAAGACTATTAATCCCCGCGCTTTGACTTCCATCAATCCCGTCCGCATCCTTAACCTTCTCTAATAACAACTTCAAAGACTCCAAAAACGGCTTATCTTCTTGATAAATAATCCGTTTCAAAAGCTGACAATCAGCGTCATTATCCAGATCAAAAATCTTGTCCGATGGGGCATCATTAGCCCGTAACCAATCCGAAAAAGCCTTATTACCTTGCTCTAAAGCCAAATACTGATACTGACTTGGTAAATTAGCCAAAGATAACGCCAACTTCATGCGAATTTCAGGCAAACAAGAGGGAGCATCCGATTTTAAAGTATCGTAAAACTGCCCGTAAGCTTTGACAACGGTTGAAATTCCCATCTGCCAAAACTCCGACGTTAAAAAAGAATGATTCTTGTACTTTTCCAACAAATAGGGAATCAAGCTCGGTAACAAAGGCGTATTTTCCCAGGAATTTCCCAGAAAGAGAATATCCGCATAAAGTCCAATGACTAAACAGTGCCATACTGCCAAATACTCATAAAAACTCTTGTAATCTTGGTCGGTGATTTTATACTCTTTGCCGATTGGCAGATTAGAAGTATCAATGCCATGCTTTTCTAACTCTTCTTTTTCAGCTAACTCCTTGTAGAAAATTTGTAAATTCTCCTCGTTCACTCCGCCCATATTTTTAATATAAGCTTCATCCTTACCCAGAGCTTGTAACTTCTGGCGAGTGATTTCCCACTCCAAAGCCCTTTTTTTCGCTGAATTATTCAGTAAATCAGCAACAGACTGACCCGATAAAATCGTCGCTTGTGTGTAAGAAACATCGCCCCCCGACCAATAACCCGCACGAAAATTGAGTTCCCCCAAGGGAATTTCAGACTCTAAAACTAAAATAGGAATACTTTTTAATTGAGCATGAAGCGCTTGCAGAGCCGACCCCCCGCCCCGTTTATTGGATTCCCAAGCTTTATCTAATAACTGGACAGGATATTGCTTACTATTCAAATAACCCTGATGAAGAAATTGCTCAATTTCCTTAGACAAAAACCCTTCATAACTAGCTTGATAGGGTTTGCCTGAACTGGGATCGTAATCTAAGCTAGGGGGTGCAAGTAGCACTTTTAAAGGCATTATGCCATGAGCGAAAGAATTTTCCAGTAAATCAGATGCTAAATTGGCGATAGGCGATTTATCTTCCCTAAGCCTTTCCCGCATTTGTATTAAAGCATTTTGATGCTGAATTTGGGTCAAATCACGCTGAAAATCTTGCTGTAACTGCAAAATATCATACTGAATCTTCTTTTCCTGCTCAAAACGCCATTTTTGAAAATCCAGATTTTTTTGATTAATCGCAAAGTTAACCTGCGCCCGAAAAGCCTCAATTTCCTTCGCTCTTTCGTGGTTAAGTTCAGCTAATTCTCTTTGAAATTCTTGATTTTCTCTTTGTTGCAATACGGAAAATTTTAATTGATTATATTGCAATTCTG
>NZ_JASJFE010000828.1:0-3906 GCF_030067735.1 Microcystis sp. M53598_WE2
AGCAACGGTTGAAACCCTTGCCACACCTAGAAGGTAATCCTCATTAAGACAGGTAAATGAGTCAATTTCACCCACAACGATGATCTTTTTTTTGTGTAGTTTTATTGCAAAAAAAAAGTTTTTTTGACAAAAAGCACAAAGTATGAATTAGGAAGTGGGGTAGTGGGGAAGTGGGTTGATGGGGTAGTGGGGTAGTGGGGTAGTTCGGAAGTTATCTGCTATTTTCCAATAAAAACCTTCTTTCTGCGCGAACAATTGCTTCTCTAGTGGCTAAAACTGCTTCTGTATCCACCGAAAGAGAAGTCACGCCCCAAGCAATCAGATCATCGATAAGTTCAGGATACTGGACGATGGCCATGCCGCAAACGGAACAGGGAATCTGTAAAACTTTTGCTTGAGTGATAATTTGTTTTAAAGCTGCCCTGACTGCGGGATGACGGGCGTTAAAATATTCTGAGAAATCTTCTCGATCGCTACCTAAAAGTAATTGAGTTAAATCATTAGTACCAATAGCGATTAACTGTACCCCCGCTTGCACATAATCCGCTAATTGAAAGATTACCCCCGGTACTTCCACCATTATCCCCAATTGGAAAGAAGGGACTTGAGTGAGTAAAGCCGATTGTACCCGTTGCCGGCAGAAAATAAATTCCTCAACCCCGCGGACAAAGGGAAGCAGTAAATTAATATTGGTGGCGCTGGTGGTTTGTACCCGTCGTAAAGCTTGCAATTCTAGATCGAATAGAGTCGGATCTAATATATAACCATGGGTTCCCCGACTGTCTTTAGTCGAATGTTGAGCATCAAAAGAACGGTAAAATAAAGGCTTAGGCTGGATACTAAGGGCAAATTGTGCGATTAAATCACTTAATCTCTCGATCAATGCTTCTTGATGCTCTGGTGTTAACCATTCTTCTAGATTACGCTGAGAAAGTAACTCTAAAATCATCCATTCTGAGCGCAATAAACCGATCCCATCAATAGGCAGTTCTTGGATTCCGGCAATACTTTCAGTTTGACTGAGATTAACCATCAAACGGGTAGCAATTGCCGTCCCGTCGGTTTCTCTGGGGGGTGCTGAGGGTAAGGAAATCTGTTCCTGAGATGCTAGAGAAATAATTCCCCTCGTACCATCTACTAAAATTATCTCCCCTGAGCGGATAATTTCCGTGGCATTTTTCACCCCGACAACGGCAGGAATGGCTAATTCCCGGGCTAAAATGGCTCCATGGCTAGTTAATCCCCCCTGTTCCGTGATCATTGCTCGAATTTGGCGTAAATGGGGCAGTTTTTTCGGAGGTAAATTAGCAGTAACCAGAATGCAATCCTGAAAATTTGCCTCTGGGGAGTCGAAATTGCTGATCACTTTTGCCACTCCCGATGCCAACCCCGGGGATGCCCCTAATCCTCTTAAGGGATAATGGCAGGTAGTAGCGGTGATTTCCTGACTGTGACAGCTAAGAATATAAATTTGACCATCCAGCATCATCAGCCATTCTATGCTGGTTAACGTCGGTTTTTCCGTCAGCAGAGATTGAACCAGTTGACAAAGGCGATCGAGGGCGAAATTATCTAAACAGTAGCTTTCCTGTAAACTGGGTGCTAATAATTGTGGCGCGAGCAGATTACTGTCACTATTGAGATAATAAGCGCGGGATTTATTGCCTAATTGCCGACTGCGTAATTGACCGGAGCGATCGATAATGTAGGTATCCGGTGCCACTTCTCCATTAGCTAAACTGTGTCCTAATCCCCAAACCGCCTGAATTTGCCAGTTATCCTCATTAATTAACACATTTCCCGCACAATTGGCCGGTAATAACGGTTGTACCAGTAAAGATAATTGAATTTTTTCTAAACCAATTCCCACTTTTCGCCAATAAAATAGACTTCTGGCGGTGAATAACTCCGCCCAAGCTTGTTTTAGGGCATTTTCTAGATTATCTGCTTTAATTCCACTGATTGGGGCGGAAAATAAACCGAGAGTTCGCCGAGCCAGATTAGCTGGTAGGGAAAAGCGCCATACTAGGGTATCCATGGATAATTGTGCCACGGCCGCCTCTAGTTCTTCTAACCAGAGAGGAGGAATTTGCGTTTGTAAAATGGCGCGCCGACTTTCTTTGGCGACTAATTGCAGAGCTTTTGCGTTATCTACGTCTAAATAGAGGGAAGATTGCGGAAAATCAGTCAAGAAAGAGTCAGCATTGTTGATAGTTTCCAAAAATTCCGCAAAAATGCGGTTAAAAATGGCAAATCCCCCGATAATTGGGTATCCTCGCTGGTGTAATTCACTGGCAATAAAAGCTTTTTCCCCCACCAGGGGGCGATCAGAAGCACTAATGCGATCGAGCCAGCAGAGAATGGTCACGGGATTTGTTAAGAATGGTGAAAGGATTCTAAAATAATCTAGGTGATTTTTGTAACTTTTTAGTTCTATCTGCTAGTTTAACTCACCGTCACTATCTTGAGGATGATCTGGGAAGTGGGGAAGTGGGGAAGTGGGGTGTAGGGTGTAGGGTGTGGGGTGTAGGGAATGGGGAGATAGGGGAATTTCAACTAATACCCCAAAACCCTAAAACCCCAACTCCTGACTACTGACGACCGGCTCCTGATAGCTGATAAGATAGGATTCGGACAATATTCGATCGCTGCGAGAAATTGATGGACACACCTGCGAAAGTTTTGTTAGTGGATGACGAACCGGGGGTTCGTGAATCTGTGCAAGCATATCTACAGTACGGGGATGACTTCGAGGTAAGAACTGCTAGTAATGCTAACGAAGCCTGGGATTTACTCAATCAAGAAATTCCGGAATTAGTCATCTCCGACATTATGATGCCGCAGGTGGATGGCTATCAGTTTCTGAAGAAATTGCGCGAAGATGCTCGTTTTCAGACAATTCCCGTGGTTTTTCTCACTGCTAGGGGGATGACAAGCGATCGCATTCAGGGTTATAATGCCGGTTGTGATGCTTATTTATCCAAGCCTTTCGATCCCGAAGAATTAGAAGCATTAATCAAGTCTTTAATCGAGCGCCGTCGTCAATCCCTGCAAGCCACCAGCGAAAACGCTAGATTAGAAGAAATTGCCCGAGATATCCGGGAATTAAAACAGCAGGTGGGACAACAGAACACTTTTACTACTACTCCCCCCCCGATTAAAATTGACCTTACCCCCCGGGAACAAAGTGTTTTAGATTTAGTAGCGGAGGGATTGATGAATAAAGAAATTGCCAGTCGTCTAGAAACCAGTGTCAGAAACGTAGAAAAATACGTCAGTCGCTTATTTAGCAAGACTGGTACTAATAGTCGCACGGAATTGGTACGTTTTGCCCTAAAACACGGTTTAACCAGTTAATATAGCAGCTAAGGACAAACTAGCGGGCAACTTTCTTCTTAGAAATATCCCCTGGGGAAAAAGGCAGATGACAAGCAACTGAATTACCGATGGAAAAACAACTTTGGCAGCGAATCACCCTCGATTTAAATATCTGTCATGGCAAACCTTGCCTTCGAGGATTGCGTTATCCTGTTGAATTTATCCTAGAATTACTTAGTTCTGGCATGAGTATCGAAGATATTTTAGCCGACTACGATGATTTGGAACGGGAGGATATTCTAGCGGCGTTATTGTTTGCCACTCGATTAACTCAGGTAAAAAGCATCTACCAAATTGCACCATGAAGTTTTTAGTCGATTTACTCAACATTCCTTAATAGAAATGAGTCGCAACTCAATCATCGTTCATCATTAGTAGTAGGACAAACTGAAATTAGCTTTAAGTGCTTCACAAAAGGAATAAAATCTTTATCTGAAAAAAGGAGCGGAAGATTATTTTCAATACAAAAGGAGGCAATAATAACATCAGCAGTTTTCCTAATAGTTATCCCCTTCTTGCGTAACTGGC
>NZ_JASJFE010000342.1:0-1049 GCF_030067735.1 Microcystis sp. M53598_WE2
CGAGATTGGGGATACCTAGATAGGGCTGGCTGAATAATGGTAAAACCCTCTTAAAATAAGGCTTTTGACCTGTTAAAATCCGATGTTCATGCTGCGAAAATCCGATTGGGACTCTCAAAAACCTTGCATTATCCCTCTCATAGTCCATAAATTGGTACAAAAAAAGAGGGCAACAAAGCCTGAAACGACCAGCTACTGACTCCTGACTTTTGACTCCTGACTCCTAACCCCACCAACAAACTTTTTCAGCAAACCCTAGGTAAGAATCAGAGCAGCACAAGGCTGACATTTAGGGGCTGGGCGCGATAGGATGAAAAAGTGCTAGATAAAAACTCCTCTCCCTTAGAGTCCTTAGTTGCGGGTCACTGGTTCAAGCTCATCTGTGGAGCCAGTTACCAGGATTTGCCCACGATTCGCAACCTCGCTTTGACCTATACTATCGTCGGGGCCGATTGTATTGATGTGGCCGCCGACCGGGCTGTGATTGTTGCGGCCAAAGAAGGCATCGAAACCGCCGCCAAAATCGCTGGATTACCTCCCAATCGACGACCTTGGTTAATGGTCAGTCTCAATGACGGTGAAGATCCCCACTTTCGTAAAGCTGTCTTTAACCCGCAACTCTGTCCGGTCGATTGTCCCCGTCCCTGCGAAAAAATCTGTCCCGCTTATGCTATTGATAGGGGAGGAGTGATTGAACAGCGCTGTTATGGTTGCGGTCGTTGCCTACCCGTTTGTCCCCCGCAAATAATCGAGACAATATCCCGTGTCTGTCAACCCGCAGAAATTATCCCCTTAATTGTCGAAATGGGAGTCGATGCGATCGAAATTCATACCCAAGTCGGTCACGGAGAGGAATTTGCTCGACTCTGGTCAGCGATCGCACCGCTAACTAAAAACCTAAAAATCCTGGCCATAAGTTGCCAAGATCATGAATATATCATCGATTACCTCCACTATCTGCGAGAAACTATTTCACCCCTAAACTGTCCTCTGATTTGGCAGACGGACGGCCGACCGATGAGCGGCGATATCGGCAAAGGAACCACCCA
>NZ_JASJFE010000664.1:0-1526 GCF_030067735.1 Microcystis sp. M53598_WE2
CGTTGAGTATGCGCTACATATCAGGACAGGCAAAAGGCAAAAGGCAAAAGGCAAAAGGCAAAAGGCAAAAGGCAAAAGGCAAAAGGCAAAAGGCAAAAGGCAGCTTTGTTCTCCCCACTTCCCCACTTCCCCACTTCCCCACACCCCACTCCCCCACTTCCCACTCCCATAACCCAACCCCCTAAACAATAACGCTGCCCGATTTTGCTAGGATAAGAAATGTAACAAGAATCTTTCTCAACAGTCGGATAATTCATGGGCAACGATACCATCACCTTACTCTCTCCCCGGGAAATTGAAAAAATGCGCCGAGCCGGACGATTAGCGGCTAAACTGTTAGACCATCTGGCCGATATGGTTAAACCGGGGGTAAGTACCCTAGAAATCAATGACGAGGCAGAACGTTGGACTCGCGCCCATGGAGCCAAAAGTGCGCCCCTAGGATACCATGGTTTTCCTAAGTCCATCTGTACTAGCATTAACGAGGTTATCTGTCACGGCATCCCCAGCGCCGATCAAATCCTCAAAGACGGCGATATTATTAACATCGATGTCACCCCGATTTTAGAAGGTTATCACGGCGATACCTCGCAGACTTTCTTTGTCGGTACTCCCTCCCCCCTGGCCAAAAAGTTAGTGGAAGTTACCAGAGAATGTCTGCAAAGAGGCATAGATGCAGTGCAGCCGGGGGGTAAAATCGGCGATATCGGGGCGGCTATCCAAGAATATGCCGAAGGACAAGGATTTTCGGTGGTTAGAGATTTTGTCGGTCATGGTATCAGTAATGTTTTTCACACCGGTCCGCAGGTTCCCCACTACGGCACTCGTGGCAAGGGCAAAAAAATTCGCCCCGGCATGGTATTCACCATTGAACCAATGATTAATGAGGGAACCTGGCAACATATTGTCTTAAAAGACGGTTGGACTGCTATTACTAAAGATGGTAAACTTTCGGCCCAATTTGAACACACCATCGCCGTCACCGAAACCGGTGTCGAAATTCTCACTTTATCCGATTAAATTTAGGGAACGGGGAACAGGGGATAGGGAATGGGGGAATGGGAGAATGGGGAAATAGGGAAGTTTCAACTAATACCCCAAAACCCTAAAACCCTAAAACCCCATCACCCCACCTCCCCATCTCCTCACTTCCCACTGATAACTGATAACTGAATATATGCAGTATCGTCGTTTCGGTCGCACTAATCTACAAATGCCGGTGTTTTCCTGTGGGGGAATGCGCTATCAATTTCAGTGGCAGGATGTGCCGATGTCGCAAATTCCCGACGAGAATCAAGGCAATTTAGAGGCAATCATCGAAAATTTGGGTCTGAAACCCCGTCGTTCTACGACGGCTTTACCGTCAAATATTAGCGCATTTACACGATATATGCTAGAATGCGAGATATGGAAAAAGCCTACTCGTTCCGATTTTACCCCACACCAGAACAAGAGTCGCTATTGCGGCGCACTTTGGGCTGTGTAAGATTGGTTTACAATAAGGCACTCCATCTCAGAACACAAGC
>NZ_JASJFE010000088.1:0-1994 GCF_030067735.1 Microcystis sp. M53598_WE2
GAGAATTAAGAATGAATAATAATCAATTAAATGGTCTATTTAAGGATTTTGTGCAATTTAATCCTTATTTTTCCCGTTTTTGAACCATCAAAAATTAATTATGCAAGAGGTTTATTTTTTTATTAGTCTTGTTGCTGTAATTAGTTTGTTAACTGGATGTGCGGGTTATCCCAGTTTATTGTCTTTTCCTTTCGATCGAGGGGGGAGAACTTTAAACAGTGCTGCTAGTGAATTAACTCCCTATCTTGCCTCTCGCTATCTCGTTTTTGCGTCCGATCGCAATGGTTCCCAAGCTATCTATCTTTTTGATGCCATCGATCGCCGTTTATTGCCTTTACCCGGACTAAATTCTCTCGATCAGATCGCTTCTAGTCCTTCCATTAGTGAAGATGGTCGTTATATCGTTTTTACTGCTAGTCGTCAGGGAAAAACGGCTATTTATCTGTACGATCGACAAACTCAACAGAGAAGGGAAATTGCTCCCGATCTGCTCGCGGAAGTACGCAATCCGATCATCAGTGCCGATGGTTCTAAAGTGGCTTTTGAAGCGGCAAAAAATGGGCAATGGGATATTATGATTTACGATCTATCCGGACGGGTATTAGTCAATGAAAATCAGTGATCATTAGATCTCTTGTAAAAATCAAAAATTGTTGTTAGGGTTAGGAGTCAGTAGCCAGTAGCCGGTCGTCAGGAGTCAGTAGTCAGTAGCCGGTCGTCAGGAGAATTAAGAATGAATAATAATCAACTGAATGGTCTATTTAAGGATTTTGTGCAATTTAATCCTTATTTTTCCCGTTTTTGAACCATCAAAAATTATCTTAAACCCATAGCTTTTAGTCGATGTTCTAGAAATTGTTTTCCCTGTTTTTCCCCGTCAGCAATCAGACGCTGGATATTGGCAGGAGAGCGATCGAGTTTACTTTCGTAGTTGAGACTATTGGCTAATTCTGCAGACATTTCGATCATCGGGATATGGTAATCTTGATCGGGATCTTCCGGGAAAGATTTAGGAATTTTAAATGGTTCTGTTAAGGCGATCTCGCGCAAGAATTCTTCTTTAAAGGCTCCTTTAAGAAATAATTGATTGAGAAAGTCAATCTGATCGAGACCTTGAAATAGGGAAACATTACCTTCTAATTCATTGCGGCGATCAGCAATATCATCGGATTGCACGGGGATCTTATCTCTGGAGGTGGGATTAATTTTAATTACCCAAATTTCATCGGGAATATTTTCGACTCCAACAAATTCACGGCGAATTAAAGAACGGATGGGGGGATTATCGGAGAATAGTCCATCCCAGTAGGCCATAGTTTCAATGGTGACAGCAGGAAAAATGTTAGGAACACAGGCAGAAGCTAGGATATGTTCAATTTTAACTGCTTCCTCGCGCGAGTTAAATTTACTTAATTTTCCGGTCAGGACATTACAGGCCCCCATTAATAAAATTGGTGGTTCTGGTTTAGCTCCCCAAGTGGCTAATTCCGAGAAATCAATATGCGCTCTTAGTAACTGATCAAAGTTGGTAAAGCGACCGCGTAAACCGTAGGTAGCTAGGGAAAATAAGGTTTTAGTAATTGGAGAGGAAGGACTGAGATTATACTGGGGAATTAATCCTTTGCTGGCTAATTCTAGAGCTTTAATAGCTGAGTCATTAAATAGCTTTTCTTGGGGAGTTTGAGTGCTATTATCTTCCCAAAAATCAATCATTCTTTTCCAAACGACGCTATCACCTTTTTTGAGAGCATACCAAGTGAAAAAGGCACAGATAGCACCCCCAGAAGTACCACTGAGACTGACAATATTAAAGTAATCTTGCACTTTATTGTCAAATAATGCTTTTAATGCACCGGCAGTAAAAGCAGTTTGACTGCCGCCTCCCTGACAAGCGATCGCAATTTTGGCTTTCATAAATATCCTTTGAATGGCTTATATCTAAGTCCTAGGGCTTTAATTTAAGGTTAATTGAAAACCTAGAATCGGACTCAAAA
>NZ_JASJFE010000256.1:0-10508 GCF_030067735.1 Microcystis sp. M53598_WE2
CGGGGATTGAATTCGCCAATTTTATAACCGGTAAACCCCAATTTATCTTTTAATAATTGTTTATTTTCTGGCAAGATCGATCGAGTTAATTTTACTGTTGGGGGACGATTGGCAATAAAATCCGGGGGTTGAGGATATTCACAGCGCCAATCTTCCTCTACTTGACTATTATCCCATTTTCCCTGACTTTCATCGTAGCGATAGCCTAAACTTTGCCAGACCAATTTATTAACGGTTTCGTCGTCAATTTCATCGTTAATAATCGCCCAAATTGTCTCTATATTTAATTCTGGTAGTTCCATAGATTAAGTGAATAGCAGATGGGGTGTGGGGAAGTGGGGTGTAGGGTGTGGGGTGTGGGGTGTGGGGTGTGGGGAGAATAAATAAAATAATCTCCTATCTCCTGACGACCGGCTACTGACGACCGGCTACTGCCTACGGTTAAAATAACTGGTGAATAACATCATTGATCATCGCGTAAGCGTAGCCTATTTTGCCTCCTTCTAACGCCAAAATTATTTTTATCTTAACTATCGGTGTGGTGTCGGTTTCTGCATCGGCAATTTTTATCCGGTTAGCGATCGAAGCGGTAGATAATGCTACGATCGCATTTAGTTTATTTTTAGCAACTTCTCGTCTGATCTTGGCTTCTGTTGTCCTAATTCCGAACTGGTTGACCTTATCACGCCAAAAAGTCCCTGTTCAAGCCTATTATTACGCAGTGGGGGCAGGATTTTGTTTAGCTCTCCATTTTGCTACTTGGATTACTTCTCTATCCTACACCTCGATCGCCGCTTCCACCACTTTAGTCACCACTAATCCCCTCTGGGTTTCTCTGTTGGGTTGGTGGTGGTTTCGAGAAAAACCGAGCAAATTAACCTTTATCGGCATTTTTGTGGCTCTAACGGGGGGATTATTCATTGTTTTAGCCGATCGAGATCTCAGTAGCTCTTATCCTAACCCTTTATTGGGCAATAGCTTGGCTTTAATTGGGGCAATTCTCGTTAGTGGTTATATTCTCCTCGGACGGGAAGCACAAAGGAAGGGCTTAAATATTAAGAATTATATAACTGTAGCCTACACTACCGCAGGATTAGCTTTATTACCTTCTATTTTCTTATTCGGTCAAGGTAACAAAAGCTATCCCTTATCCGTGTATGTTTATGTGTTAATGATGGCGATTTTTCCGCAATTAATCGGTCATACTAGCTTTAACTGGGCTTTGCGATGGGTAGCACCGACAATAGTAACCATGGTAATTTTATTAGAGCCAATCGCCGCTAGTCTGTTAGGAGTGTTCATTTTTGGTGAAATACCAGCCCAAGAAGTCATTTATGGCGGATTAATTCTGTTAATCGGCGTAGGCATTGCTATTTTAGGCGGATAAGCTTGTTAGTGTATCTAATATTACCGGTTAAGTGTGATCTTGATCGCGGATGGTAATCACAGACAAAGACTAGATTAGTGTACAATGCTAACTGCATGAGAGTTTAGACAATCTGACTCACTTGAGCAATAGGGTTTTCGGGGAATTAATTCCCTGACTAGAGTTAGAAATATCCGATCATCTGGGTACTCTAGACCTCTTGCATAAATCCGAAAACAAACGATAGAAACAATAATGGGAGGGACTTTCAGTTAATTATTTATTAGTAGTTGATAATCTTCAAAAATGTTGCTGTACAAGGATCGACTTAAGACTTTTGCAAGAGGTCTTCTGTAGTTGAGAGCTAAAAAAAGCCAGTAGTGTTCAGGAAAAACTGGGGGGGTGAAAAGTGAAATCAAGAGGGAAGGGGATACAGTCAAAACTGTCATCGTCCGAGTCAGGTTTCTCGATGTTAGAAGTGATAATTGCCATTTTAACTATTACTGCTTTCTTAACAGGAACCTTACAGTTAATGGCAGTGAATGCCTTATATAAAGTTCGGGCAGAAAGACAAACTAAAGCTAACTTTTGGATTCAAGAAGACTTCGAGAATGTCAAAGCTCAAGCTTCGAATATAAGTCCTCCCAACCCTAATGTCAGTCCCAATGTGTGTACAGATAGAAATGAGGGTTATGCCACAGCTTTAAGAAGACAACTAACGGCTACTCCCCTCCCTACCCCTATACCGACGAACCCCCAATTAGTAGGGATAAAAACAATTGTCGCCAAAAACTATTCTCTCTTTCGGACTTTTGATATTATTAACCAAGCGGCTAATCCCCATCGTCTCCGTATTGATTATCGAGTCGAAGTAACAGATCAAACTCCTAAGGATTACCCCAACCAAGAAAATGTTATTGCCAGAAGTTCTGTCGAGGTGATTCCCGATGCGTCGTTTCAATGTCCATAAAAATCAGGGTTTTACCCTGTTAGAAATTTTGATAGCTTTGGCAATTACGGGAATTCTTGCCGCCTTAACCGGACCTAATTTATTAGCTTGGTTAAATAGCAATAAAGTCCAAGAAGCCACCGATTCTATACAATCAGCCCTAAGGGATGCCCAAAGACAAGCCATCCGTCTAGGGAGAATTTGCACGATTAATTTTACTGACGGGACTGGCACTGGTCCCACGGTTTACCGGCAAATAACTGCCAGTGAGCCTGGTTGTTTAGTGGCGACTAATACTAATGCGGGTTCCCTACGTCTGCCGCAGGAAATATTTATGGTGGTGAGGAATTTTCCGAATCTTCTCCCTGGGGGCAGCAGTCCGGGGGTACAGTTTTCCTTTCGGGGTCATGTGCCGGGGCTAACCTTTCTTCCGCGGGCAACCCAAGCCATCATCGTATTATATCCCGCTGCCAATGCCACCGCCGCGCCCTATCCTAACCAAGAAAGAAAATGTCTAGTTATCGCCTCTATGCTAGGAATGGTTAAACAAGGCACTTATAATGGCGATCCTCTAGGTACGCTCGATGCCAATAATTGTCAAATCCGTCTCGATGGAACCCAACCCTAATCAGCTTCTCAAGGCAACACACCCACCCCTGTGCAGTTAATCACCCGCTGCAGGATCGCAGAATCCAACCCAGTAAGACTCCGATACCACCAAAGCGGACAATTTGCCAAAAAACTTCCCCCAGCAGTCCGCGACGGATTCCTTCCCAGAATAGACGCTTTAATTCCCCTTCTTTGAGTAAATTGCTTTCTAAAATTACCTCTAATTCTTGAATCTGTTCGCGAATTTGTACCAATTCCTTTTCTAGTTCAGGTAGGGGATTTTCCCGCCATTGGGGTTCTATTTGGCTAAATTGTGCCTCTAGGTCTTTTTTTTGCTGTTCTGCTTCGCTGATCTGTCGATAACGGTCTTTTAGTGATGCGAGCGCCGCTTCGACTTCTTCAATCGCTTGGGTAAATTCTGCCGATTCATCGTTAGGGTATGGGTTTTCTTCTAAGGACATGGACTCGATCCGATTTCCTGCGTCTAAACTATAGTTATAGACGATTTTACGGTTTTACGAAACCTTTTGATTATGATTCCATCCCCTGTCTCTTCCTCATCTCAGACTGTTGATGATCTATCTACCCTGGAATTGGCGCGGATTTTGGCGGAACGTTTGGCGATCGCACCGATTGACTGGCATCGTCTGAAGGCTAACCGTAATGCTCGGGCCGCTGAACAATTAGGGACGGCTTTGGTGTTTTTATTAGATAATCAGCCAGAAGAAGCACTTCCTCGGCTACAACAGGCTACAGGCTGGCTTGATCGCTCGATTTCTGCTCCTCCCTGTCCTTCTCACGGTCACGGTCATTAATTAAACCAGCGTTCCTGTTTAATTTGTTTACAAAGTTTCAGTTGGGTTCCTTGTTGATTCCAGTGAACTTGGTCGAAGATTTGATATAACATACACAGTCCTCGGCCATTTTCCGCTTCTTCGGGGGGAAAATTGGGACAATCGCAACTACAGCCATGATGGTGACAACCTGGCGTAAATCCACAACCTTCGTCGGTAATTACCCAAGAATACTCGTCTTTACTGCTGGAAAAGTGAACGACCACGGTTTTACTGGGATCGAGATGATTGCCGTGTTTAGCGGCATTAACTAAAGCTTCTTGCAATCCTAATCTAATTTCTGGTTCTAATTCTTCGGGAATACTAGCGGTCAATAAATCTAAAATCGGACAAAGATACAAGGTGGAAGCGAAACTCATGGTGTTCCAGCTTCGTTTGCTTGTTGGCAGTGAAATAGCAATCACGCGCTTTACCTCTAGCTTTTATTCAATGACTGTTCTCTTACAGAAAGATTAAGGTCTCTTAACCGTCGATCTAGATGATTGCCATACCTAATGAGTCATGTTTTATCCCTTTTCTGTCTCTGAGATTGATTAGATATTTTTATGATTGATCTACAAACCAATCGAGAATCAAGGCCACTTTGAGCGGGTAATTAATCAAAAAAGTAGTTGACTGGAACGGTCTTTAATATGCTATTATCCTTACCCATTGACTTTTCAGCTATAAACGGCTAAAGTGTCGGGTTTTTCCTCCTATTTCATCCTACCATATTCGCTGTTTTTTGTCTAAGAAAAGCGGCGCATTCGACGTGGGGAGTTTGGGGAAAGAAATCAGCTGTTTGCACTTCTAGCAGTTGATAATCGCCTGTTTTACAGAGATATTGCAAGTCTCTGGCTAAAGTTGCACTTTGACAACTGATATAAACAATGCGTTGACTTTGCAGCCGTAACAGACTATCGAGGACAGATCGATCGCAACCTTTGCGGGGCGGATCGAGTAGAATAATGTCGGGTTTAACTGTCAGTTGCGGTAAAGTTTTTTCTACTGCCCCCAAAATAAAAGTTGTGTTGGTAATATTATTTAATTGGGCGTTAATCTTGGCTCGATCGAGGGAAAAGCTATAGGATTCTAGTCCAATCACCTCTTTAACCCGTTTAGCGAGGGGTAAAGTAAAAGTACCGATACCACAGTAGGCATCAATAAGAATTTCTTCACCTTTAAGGTCTAATTTCTGACAAATAACCGCAAATAAAGCCTCAGCAGCCTCTGTATTAACCTGAAAAAAGGTATCGGCAGCCAATTGATAGGTTAATCCGGCGAACTTTTCGGTAATATAGTCCCTTCCGGCGATAGTTGTGGTCTGAGCGCCAAAAATAGCATTACCTCGATCGGGGTGATAATTCACGGTTACACCGACTAAATTGGCGTATTTTGCCAGCCATTGCTGCGCCTGTGCCTCAATTCCCTGTAAATTATTATCGGTACTAATCAGGGTTAATAAAATTTCTCCCGTGTGGCGGCCAATTCTTAGGGATAAATGGCGTAATTGTCCTTGATGGGTCTTTTCATCGTAAATTGACCAGCCTTGACCCTGAATATCCTGTTTTATCTCTGCTAGAAACGGATTTAAAGCCTGATCTTGAATCGGACATTGATTGAGATTAATCAGATGATGGCTGCCGCGACGATAATAACCTGCTTGCACATTGCCGGTGGGGGAAAATCCGAGGGGATAGGTAGCTTTATTGCGATAAGCGAGGGGAGAATTACCGGTGAGGGGAGGATAAACCAAAGGATCGCTAAAACCGCCAATTCTGGTTAATACCTCTTGTACTTGCTCTTTTTTGACTAGGCGCTGAAATTGGTCCTCGATGTGTTGCCATTGACAGCCACCACATTTATCGGCGACGATGCAGCGGGGACGGATACGATGGGGAGAAGCTTGGAGAATAGTTTGTAGTTTGCCGATCGCATGACTTTTTTTGATATAGGTGATGCGAGTTTGAATGCGATCGCCAATGACCGTATCCGGCACAAAAATCACCTGTCCTCGGTATTTTCCCACACCTTCGCCCGTATGGTTGAGGTCGGTAATCTCGATCTCGATTAAATCACCTTGTTGCATAGTTAGGGAAACCAGTTTTCATCCAGGGTTTCTGCTGGGGTAATAATGACTTCTATAGGAATTTCTTGCTTGCTCAATTTCGAGACTATTTGTCTAGCTTTTCCATAACAAGAATCGAAAATTTCGAGGAGATAAGGTTTTAAGCTAGGACTGTCTTCCAGCAGATCGGCAATTTGAACTCGAAAATTAATAATTGCCGCTTCCCATTTATTAGCATTATACTTTCTTTCCGTCTGCCAATAAACTAACTTGAGCAGATGAGCTAATAATTTAATTAACAAACTTTTGAGAGCGTGTCGATTATTTTTTCCCATGCTTGCTAATTCCTCGATCAGATTAGTCCAGTCAACCGAGGCAAAATCCTCCTGTCGTAATTGGTTAACGGTTGTCTCGATCCATAGCTGAAAATCTCGATCGTATAAGCTTATCTTCGAGATCGGTATTTGAGCGGTCATGGGAGGTAAACAGTAAAAACAATCCAACTCTATTCTACAATCAAAAATTAATTTTTCTAAAATCCTAGATCGGCTTTGGCAATTTTGGCCGCCGCTAATACTTCCTCATCGGGTAATTCTCGCCAGTCGGTCGCACCTATTTCAGCATAGAATTTTTGATCGTAGGCGCGAGTACGAATTACTACCGGCATAGGGACCGCATGACCTAAAACTAAAGCCTGTTGTTTTGAGTCTAATTTCGCTAAAACTGATCGCAAACTTCCCCCTCCAGAAACTCCAGTAAATATGGCTTCGATGTCCTTTTCATCGTTTAATAAACAGGTGATTCTTGTCCCTACCTGAGACATGACTTCGTTATCAATTCCTGAAGGTCTTTGATCAACAATTAAGAGAGTAACAAAGTATTTTCGCATCTCCCTGGCGATGGTTCCAAAAATAGTTTGATGCACCACAGCAGAATCTAAAAATCGATGAGCCTCTTCAATGGTAATCACTAACTGTTGCGGCCGATCAACGGGGTTTTTAGTTTGTAAAAAATATTCAGCTTTTTTAACATAATTAGCATGAATCCGACGGGTGATCATATTGGTGGCTAACATATAGGAAAGCATATTACTTTGGGAGCCAAATTCAATGACAACGTGCTTACCTGCATCTAAAGCTTGTAAAACCTGATCGATATAATTGTGGGGACAAACACTTCTTAAATATTTCAAACTATCTAGACGCATTAATTTTCTCTGGAGGGACATGATTGATCCCGCATGGCCTTGTTTTTCCGTACAGAAGATTTTAATATCCTCGTTACTCATATTTAATAACTGAGTAATCCAAGATTCTCCATATTCGTTATAGAGAATATTGGCATTATCTAAACTAGCTTCCGAGATGCCTAATTCCCGACCGATTAAACGAATATCCTCGATTTCAATCTGATTATAACTTAAGAATAATTCCTGCGCTCCTCGTACTCCCCGGCGTTTGGTAGAATCGGGATCGAGGGTATAAATTTCCACCTGTCCGGGGAATAATTGACATAATCCTTTCACCGTAGAAACATCCTTCCCTTCTTTCATCGCTTCCCAACCGTATTCCGAGTGCATATCAAACATGAGGTTAACCCCTGCTTGTTTGCGAATAATGCCCGAAATTAGTAATCTGGTTAAAAAGGATTTTCCCGTCCCGGATTTGCCAAAAACACCGTTACTACGTTCCACAAAGCGATCGAGATTAATACATATTGGCACGTCCATGTCAAGGGGTTGACCAATAGCAAAATTCTTTCTGGTGGGGTCATCTTCCCAACCGAAAACCATGCGAAAATCCTGCTCACAAGCTTCATAAACTTGGCTAAAATGGGCGGGAATAGTTTTAACTGGCAGTAATTCTAAATCGGCGCTAGTTTGGGGTTGAAAAGAGCCTAAAGAAGTGTCAGAAACTGCTGGAGAATTACCTCCAGTCGGAGTCAGAGAGACCCCGGCTTGAAAAGCCGGGGCTTCCTCTGACTTCGTCAGAGAGACCCCGGCTTGAAAAGCCGGGGCTTCCTCTGACTTCGTAAACATGAGCATAGGCGATAGTTCAATAGTACCATAAGTACCGCTACCCGCCAAAACATCGCGCATAAAACTATCATCGGGATGGGGAGGATTCGCGATAATTCGGGGACTGGAGTTACCCAGGGAGACATCGGTGAGGAGACAGAAAAAACGCGAGCGAGTGCCTTGCACCACCAAAAACTTACCGACGCGCATATCTTCCACGGAAATATCCGGATAAAGACGGATTTCTAAACCTTCACTCAGGGAACCTTGAATAACCGATCCGAGGGGTTGTTCACTCATGCTAACCTTTATTTGTGGCGATCTATCTCCCTATTCTGTCACTTTTCCGTTAATCGGTGCAAACTCGATCGGGTACAGTCATCAGTGATCAGTAAACAGTAATCAGTGATCAGTAAAAAGACAGTAGGAAACTGGAAGATGTACCAGACTAAGGCTGAATCCGCCTTATTTAATACGGCCTACTTAATACATACGGTTCTTCGTTACTTGGTATGGTTCAATAGGGTGACATAAATCGACTAAATCCTTATCTGGTAAGAGATTTGATTGATTAGTTCGCTCTAGATCGAAAACAATTAACAAAAATCGCCAAATGTCTTTCTCTATGAGAGTTTCATTCCTTATAACCCTGTACGTTGCATAAGACAAACCGAAGAACCATACATACTGCACACTGAAAACTCAAATCTGATAACTGATAACTGATAACTGATAACTGATAAAGGGGTTTAAGAAAAAAATCGGGTTTATAAACGAGAAGCAAAACAATAGCCAAGGGAGAAGAGAATGCCACTAAAAAAGTGAAGATTAACCGCTATAAACTTGCAGTTACTGACTAGCTGAGGTTGGTCGTGATTTTGGTTAACGTGGTTGACTAATTGCCAAGCGAAAGGGAGACTAAGGAAGATTAAAAGAGTGAGAGGGGGATAAACTTGCAGCAGGACAAAAACTACCGTTAAAACGTAAACGAGAACCGTGACTACGGTTAAAACTCTAGAACCTTTTAAAGTACCCAAACGGGCAATAGGTGATTTTTTACCCGCTTTGAGATCATCGGCGACTTGATGGAAATGGGAACAAAAAAGGATGATAGAAGTGGTAATCCCGATAATAATTGAAGCCGCTAGACTAGAGAGAGAAAAAGCACCGACTTGGGAATAGTAGGCAGCGGCAATCGCCAAGGGTCCAAAAGTAAAGAAACAGATAATTTCACCTAATCCTTGATAACCGAGACGGAAGGGAGGCCCTTGATAGGTATAGCCCAAAAAACAGCAGAGGGCGATTAATTCTAGGAGCATCCAATCGCCTCGCCCATAACTAATAGCAAAAATACCAGCGATGCCTAATAATAGAAAAAGATTACTCAGCCAGAAAATTAAAGATTTGTTACCGGTTAAATTAACAATCGAATGGGCTTTATTGACATCGATCCCGGTATCGGCATCAAAAACATCATTACTGAGATTTAACCAAGCGAGAATTAAAATAGCTGAGAGGATAAAAGTGGCAAAAACCGGGGGAGAAAATAGACCTGTTTCCTGATAAGCGATCGCTGTTCCCAGAATAATCGGTATAATTGCCACACTATACATTGGTGGTTTAATGGCTGCTAACCAGAGTTTTTTGGGCGAGGGAGTGGTGACAGTATCGGTGGTCATAGTTAGGGTTTGCTGAAAAAGTTTTTCCTAGGGGTAGGGTGTGGGGTGTGGGGTTTTACCGATTTTCGGGGGTCAATTAGCCAATTTTCAGGGAAAAAGTCCCTAAATTTCCCCTGACTACTGACGACCGACTCCTATTTTGATTTTTACCAGAGGTCTGATCATACCTCGGTTTTAAGGATATTTTACTCAAAAATGGAGATAAATAGACTAAAGCCGGGTAAGACATCCTCTCCGCTTAAATTAGCCGGTAGTTCCATAATTTCTACGGGTTGCTGAGGACGATAAATTTCCACTTGTTGTTGTTGAGGATTAACTAGCCAACCTAATCGCAAACCACTGTGGAGATATTCCCGCATTTTCGCTTGAATTTCCGGGAGGGAATCGCTACGGGAGCGCAGTTCAATGACGAAATCGGGACAAATAGGCGGAAATTTCTCCTGTTCTTCTCGACTCAGAGCTTGCCAACGAGTTAAACTCACCCAAGCGGCATCGGGAGCGCGATCTCCGCCCTTCGGTAAACGAAAAATCGTCGCCGAACTAAAGACTTTACCCAATCGGGTTTGACGGTTCCAGATACCTAAGTCAATGATAAAATCGGCCTCTCGGTTGCCGCTAATTCCCCCAACAGGTGGCATCACAATTAATTCTCCTTGAACGTTTCTTTCCAGTTGCCAATCTGGGTTAACTTGACAGAGACGGTAAAACTGCTCATCGCTGAGATTGACTGTATCTAAGTTTAAAATCACTGCTGCCATAGCTATATTTCGCCCTAGAAAACACTCTAGTCTTAATTATAGTCAATTAGATTCCCCGCCAGATAGCGATCGCACCGTCCCGATCTCCAGTGACTAACCAACGACCCTCTCGACTGGCAACCATTCTTAAGATGACGTTTCCCTTCAGGGTATTCAAGCGCCGACGGGTATTAACATCCCAAAATTTGACGGTTCCATCCCCGGAGGTGCTGGCCAAAACTTTGCCCCC
>NZ_JASJFE010000192.1:0-2447 GCF_030067735.1 Microcystis sp. M53598_WE2
ATTGCTTCGATTTTTGCCAATTGTTTTCAATCTAGAACGAGCTAATCAATTAAGTCTCTTGCCAGATAAGGATTTAGCCGATTTCTGCCCCCTGATCGAACCATACCAAGTAACGAAGAACCATAATACCTTTCGACAAAGGATTTCTCGGCTGGTGAGAGAGAGTCTATCTTTCTCTAACAAAATGAAGAATCACGTTGGGGAGCCTTTTGATATTTTATCCATGACTACAATGCACAGCAAAGCAAAGGATTAAGCCGCCATCACTACTACCGAATCACCACCCTCTATCTTTCTATCTGTCTATCCACTAGGATAATGACCTTGCAATCAAAAGTTCATGTCTGCGTCACAGTAAGTTCATATCCCCTGCCTAAATTAGAGATAGTCAGTCCCAAGCCGTTTTCCGAAACACTCCTCTCACACCCACGATTATTAGGACTGACTTTTATTCCCTTCTCAGAATGGTTAAACAATAAAAACTATGACTCGCAATATTTTTAACGATAATATCTCCCCGCGCAACGAAGGCAATCCTAAACGCTCCAAATCTTCTGCAATGAAAAAACTTTTTGCCTATTCCTCTTTACTGGTTTTGGGTGCCGGGTTAGGCATCGGTGCCACCTACGCCTACAGCCAAAATCCTCTAGAATTAGCCCAAAATATTGCCACCGCTACCAATAATCCTCGCCCCTCCACAGCAGCCGCAGCCGCTCCCTCAACCCTAGTTATGCCCACCAATTTTGTCGCTTCTGTGGTGCAAGAAGTGGGGCCGGCGGTGGTGAGAATTAATGCTTCTAGGGAAGTCAATGGAGGCGGTGATTTTTCGGAATTTGCTAACGATCCTGTTTTCCGTCGCTTCTTCGGTTCCCAAATACCCGATCGAGGAGAAAAACAAGTTCAAAGAGGTACAGGTTCGGGGTTTATTATCAGTAATGACGGTAAAATTATCACCAATGCTCACGTTGTCGAGGGAGCAGATAAGGTGACTGTCACCCTCAAAGATGGTCGCACTATCGATGGCAAAGTCTTAGGTAGTGATCCTTTAACTGATGTGGCAGTGGTACAGGTGGAAGCGAGCAATTTACCCAGGGTTAAATTAGGTAATTCTGATAGTTTACAGGTGGGAGAATGGGCGATCGCTATCGGTAATCCTTTGGGATTAGATAACACTGTCACCACGGGAATTATTAGTGCCAAGGAACGCAATAGCTCCCAAATTGGTGCTAGTGATAAACTGGTGGATTTCCTCCAAACCGATGCGGCAATTAACCCCGGAAATTCCGGCGGACCTTTGTTAAATGATCGGGGAGAAGTCATCGGAGTTAACACTGCTATCATTCAAAATGCCCAGGGTTTAGGTTTTGCTATTCCGATTAAGACTGCCCAAAGAATCGCCGAACAATTAATCGCTACGGGTAAGGTGGAACATCCCTATCTCGGTGTTCAAATGGTACAGTTAACCCCGGAGGTAAAAGAACAATTAGCCGATAGTCCTATGGCTGATAATTGGACTATCCCCGATGATTCTGGTGTCTTGTTAGTGCGGGTGATGAGAGATTCTCCTGCCGCAGCAGCGGGATTGCGATCGGGTGATGTGTTAAAGTCTGTAGGTGGTAAGAATGTCACCGATCCCGATGCGGTTCGGGAAATTGTTGCTAATACTCAAATCGGCGATAATTTGCCCGTAGAAATTAGCCGGGAAGGACAAAAAATTAATCTGAATATTCAAGTGGGTAGCTTGAATACTGCTAACAGATCCTAGTCTAGAAGATAATTTGTAGAGAGCTTGTTAGTAAGCTCTCTATATTATCGAAAGATAGTTAAATACTTGACCCTACGCTGACAATTTTACCGTTGGGAGATAGAAAATAAAAACCGCTCGTAAGCTCGATTAATTTTTTGCATAATTTTAATCGCCATGACGGAGGAATTGTGATCGGGGTGATACTGACGAGCAAGCTGATAATATCTTTGCTTAACTTCTGAAAAACTGGCATTCTTAGAAACTTCTAAAACCTCCCACCAATCGTCGGAATCTGGGGGGAATATTTCTAATTCTCCTAACATTTCTGACCATATTTTTACCTTACCTCCATAACTACCTGTAATTAAAAATTGACCGTCAGGACTAAATTTTAAGGGAGCAGTTCCCCGTAAAATTTTAATTAATTCTCCTGTTTGTCCTTGCCAAATTTTAATTTCTGTTCGGGAAGCACTAGCAATTAGATGGCGATGAGGATTAATAGCAATACTGATAATTGCCTGCTCGTGTGCCTGCCAACTTTTAATAATTTCTCCTGTCTTTATATCCCAGATTTTAATCGTTTTATCACTACCGCCACTAATTAGGGTCTGCTGAAAAAGTCATTGAAAAGTACAGGTCTCTTAATCAATGATTTCACTTAGCTACAAGCATAAGCTTTAGTTGTTGATTAATTTTTAAA
>NZ_JASJFE010000175.1:0-1266 GCF_030067735.1 Microcystis sp. M53598_WE2
ACTATTACTTTATCCCAGTTAGAAAAATTTAATCTCGGCGAAATTACTGGACAATTGATCGAGAAAAATTTATTTAAATTTCAGGTAAAAAATCAATCCTGGCTCTGGATTATCAACCCGAAAATTCCCGTTAATTTATCCCAAGAATTCAGCCCCCTAGTGTTATTATGGCAGGGAAGCAATCTAGATAAACAATGGTTAGAGTCAATTCGACCACAAACAGCAATCGCTGTCACCACCAATCTCTCCCGTAATGCCAGAAATCAACTGAGAAAGGCTAGGATTAAGACTTACTGGACCGGGAGAGATGGAGCGATTCAATGGACAGCAAAAAATGGATTTCAACCCTTTCTAATTAATGAGTGATGTGTACCACCAAAACCGAACAGGGAGCATGATGTACCACATAATTACTGACACTACCTAAGATTAACTCAGATAAACCCGATCGACCGTGACGACCAACAATAATTAAATCTATCCCCTCTTGCTGGGCAACTTGACAAATTTTCTGTCCCGGATCACCGATATAATAATCAGCCCGGGCTATGATATTATCCTCCTTAGCTCGATCGACTAAACCGTTTAACCAAGCTTGTAATTCCGCTTGCATTTCTTCGGTGATTTGTTGTTCTAAGGCGATCATATCGGGGGGATAACCGCCACCATAACCGATCAGATTACCATAAATAAAAGTTTCCGTGTAGGGAGTCAAAGGTTTAGACAGACTATAAATAATCCGCAACTCACTAGCGTAGGTTTTCGCTAAGAGAATAGCCGTATTCAATACCTCTGGAGTGACATCTTGATAATCCACAGCCACGAGAATTTTATTATAGAGTTTGTTGGTATCCCGATCGACTGAGAGTGTTTCCGTATTATTCATCGAATTAACCTCCTCGATAGCAGATAAAGTCAGGGTTGAAGTTAATCTTTTTTCCCACCGGCTGCCAGCAATACCCTGGGGAAATAGCCAAAAATTGCTGAAAGCTGATGACTGATAGTTGACGCTCCTCTACCTCTAGTGTGACATTTTTCGGATAATGTAGCTGAATTAGCAAAAAAATTAACAATTTGGGGAGACTCCGAGACGATACCCTAGGGTTGATTCAAGGTAGGGTTGATTCAAGGTAGGGTTGATTCAAGGTAGGGTTGATTCAAGGTAGGGTTGATTCATGAATCAACCCTACCCAAACCCCGGAGCGCATTAGCTTTTCGGTGGGATGCTTAAAGACAGATGCTGATACATTTGTAATCATCTAAGAG
>NZ_JASJFE010000407.1:0-1067 GCF_030067735.1 Microcystis sp. M53598_WE2
CAAAATCGGTAAAACCCTACACCCCACACCCCACACCCTGCCCCCACCAACAAACTTTTTCAGCAGACCCTACATATCAGGAGAGGCAATAGGCACTCATGCAATAGGCAATAGGGGCAATAGATAATCAGTCTTTAATAACCAGATTTAGGATAATTTTCCTAATAGCTTTAATCGCGTTTGTCAAGCCCTTTTGAGTTATTGTTGATAATTCTTCACCAAATTCAAAATTAATAGCAGGAATAAATATTCCCCAGGCCCTGGGAGTTTGTTGATAAATTGCTTGAGTTAATGCTAATAAAGAAGCGGGACTTTCTGCATGACCTAAATTATTCCATTCGGTAACTGCTGCTAATTTTTCTATCCGGATATCGGTTTGATTAGATAATACCGCATCAACAAAAATAACTAGAGAAGCATCAGCTATATCGGCTGCTAACTCAGGAGTCAATTGATGGGTAGCGATGACTTGCACATTAGGCAAATTCTCCTCGGCAATAATTTCGGCTATTCTCACTCCCACTCCGTCATCATTTCTTAAAGTATTACCGTAACCGATGAGCAGTATTTTAAAATTATTCATGGTTAAATAGAGGAGACAGGAGTTGGAAACTTGACAGTAAGTAACTTTTCCCTAATCAGGTTAACTTGGTTCGGGATTTACTTGGTTGCCATGAAAGACGCTGTAAGCGGGAAAAATTAGTTGAAATACTATAAAAATCTTCGAGATGTTGTTTTAGTTGACGAATTGCCATACTACTATTGCGATTGTCGGCAATTTCTCCACAGAAAGAAACTAAATTTTCTAGGTTAAAGTCAGGAAAATATTGACTTTGATGGCGAGGGATATACTCTTGATTCTCTAGCCAATAAATATAGAGATTTTTCTGACGATACAACCAAATTTCAGGCACTTGATAAGGCAGATAATCATCCACATTCGAGTAACTGGTGACATCAATTTCTAATACTAAATCGGGAGGAGGATCATTTACCCAGTCAATTCTGGCTTTCCCTGCTATAGCCGGCCAATGGTCAATATAAAAACTATAATCTGGTTCAATACC
>NZ_JASJFE010000888.1:0-2145 GCF_030067735.1 Microcystis sp. M53598_WE2
ACCCCCCCGATGTCGGTAGTAGGGTTGATTCATGAATCAACCCTAAGCTAAACGGCGCTTAACCTGCATGATCCAACAGCTATAACCCTTTTGGAGTCTATATCGGTGATCCGAAGTAAAAGCCGTTTAGCTTACCTTGAATCAACCCTAGGGGGGGTGGGGGGTTGCCTCTTGCCTTCAGAAGCTGATAACTGATTTAATCTAGAGTTTTACTGTGTAAGCATCGCGGATACCGGGGACTTTAGTAATTTCCGAGAGAAGACCTTCTGGTAGAGGATCATCGAGACTCAGGGCCATAACTGCGTCACCGCGAATAATTTTGCGTCCTACCTGCATACTGGCGATATTGACATTAAAACTGCCTAAAAGTGCGCCAATTTTGCCGATAATACCGGGCATATCCTGGTGAAGGGTGAATAGCATATGATTACTCGGTGGCACGTTAATTGGGAACTCATCGAGGTCAGTAATGCGGATTTCTCCGTTACTTAACAGCGCCCCAGTGACGGAATGGGTACCCATGGAACCATTGGCTTCCAAATGAATCGATCCCGAATAGTCGCGGGTGGAAGCATCCCGGGTTTCGATTACCCGGATACCGCGTTCCTTAGCTTCGATCGCCGCATTAACATAGTTTACCCGTTCCCGGAGGGCTTGGGAAAGTAAACCCTTAATTGCCGCTATCACCAGGGGTTGACTGTCTTTAGTGGCCAATTCTCCCTGTAAACGGACATTTAACGAGTCACAGCGACCTCCTGCTAACTGGCTGACGAGATTACCCATAGTTTCCGCTAATTGCAGGTAAGGGCGCAGTTTTTCCATAACATCGGGAGTTAGTCCGGGGATATTAACGGCCGAACGCGCTGGCAAACCGAGGAGGACATCGCGAATTTGTTCGGCCACATCAATAGCCACATTCACCTGTGCTTCCGTAGTCGATGCGCCTAGGTGGGGAGTGAGGATGACGTTAGATAATTCTCTTAATCTAGATTCGCCTAAAGGTTCCTGTTCAAATACATCCAAGGCTGCCCCGGCGATTCTACCGGATTCGAGGGCTTCAATTAAAGCCAACTCGTCGATAATGCCGCCGCGGGAACAGTTAATGATGCGGACCGTGGGTTTCATCTTAGGGAGGGTTTCCCGACCGATGAGATGCTGGGTTTCGGGAGTTTTCGGGACGTGGAGAGTGATAAAATCGGACTCAGCAAAGAGTAATTCTAGATCCACCAAGGTGCAACCGAGTTGATCGGCGCGTTCTTTGGAAATAAAGGGATCGTAGGCGAGAATTTTCATGCCTAGGGATCTAGCAACGGCGGCGACGTGGGAACCAATTTTCCCTAAACCGACGACTCCTAGGTTCTTTTTATAAACTTCTGTGCCGATAAAGCGATTTCTTTCCCATTTATTCGCTTTTACCGACTGATTGGCATCGGGAATGTGACGGGAAAGGGATAACATCATGGCCAAGGCGTGTTCGGCAGCGGCGATCGTGTTACCTTCGGGAGAGTTAACGACAATAATACCCTGACGAGTGGCCGCGGGAACATCGATATTATCGACTCCTACCCCCGCGCGGCCGATGATTTGCAGTTTGCTGCCCGCTTCGACGATTTCTTTGGTGACGCGGGTACTGGAACGGAGCATCAGTGCGTCGTATTCGGGGATAATTTGAATGATTTCCTCAGCGGATAGTCCTGTTTTCACGTCCACTTGGGCAACCTGTGACAGAATTTCTACTCCTACCGGATCGATCGAATCGGATACCAGAACTTTGGCCATAATCTTTATAACGTGCTTTTTTCAGTCTACGGGCAAATGCTAGACCAATATTCGGGTCTAGCCGCAATAGCCCATTTTAGAAGCAAAGGGTGCAGTCTATGGCAAAATTAGCGAAAAGATTTTAGGTTGTCCTTCTCTTTGTCGTCCATGGTGTTGATGTCAGTCTCTTGCCGTTGTCACTGAGATATGGCTAATTTAATCACGGTGGCGATCGAGTTTTCCGCTTCTTTTTCTAGGGCCTTTTCTAGGGCTGCCATTGCTTCTGTTTGAAAATTTCTAAGTAGCTGGTTATAATTAAATTAAGAATAGATTTTAGGTTCGATCCCCCCTGCCCCCCTTGATAAGGGGGGTGCCGATAGGCGGGGG
>NZ_JASJFE010000683.1:0-4422 GCF_030067735.1 Microcystis sp. M53598_WE2
CTGGGGTTGTCTCTTTCATCGCTGATCTTTCAACGTAAAGTGCTTATTATATAACGATTATACTCTATTATACTCTTGTTGATCGTTTAAGTCCCATTATTATATCATTAATTAAAAAGGAATCCAATCGACAATATCGATCCATTCTTCCGCTTCGGTAGTTTCCCAAATCATAATTAATTCTTCGGCTAGTTTTCCCGTTGTTGTTGTGGGACGTATCTAAAACAGCCCCCAGATTTGTTGATTTTTTTGCCAATATTCTTCTAAATGTTTAGGCATACTGGTACGATTATCTGTCACCAAGAGTCGTTGAGATAATCAGGGTCAAGAGTTCCTAACGGTGGTGTATTCGGCTCTCCAATGCGTAAAATATCTATCTCTGGATTTAACCTTAAGACAGCGACTTTCAAGCGGGGGATAAGTTTTCATCGAGTAAAAACTTGATTTTCATACCTTGACAGAATCTTGCCTTTGCTGTTTAATTCTTCTCATCTTTTCTCGTTGAGGCGAAGGATTTTTCAGTGCTTCATGGTAGCGAGTCTCTCGCCAATTCTGGAGGCGCAATAAATAGGCATCAATTTTTTGCCGATTCTGTAAATAATAAGTAATAGTTGCGTAGATTTTCTCTAAACTTAGATCGGGATAGATAGCATTTATTTCTTCTGGGGTATAGCCTTCCAAGAAATAAAAGAGTACGTTGTCAATTCCGAGCCGATGACCTTTGATTCTAATATCATCTTCGGAGATAAATAAGTACCTAAGCAAAATTAATTACACATATCTAACCACCTCTTGCCTCTTGCCTCTTGCCTCTTGCCTCTTGCCTATCTTCACTAGGAAATTAATTTTGCACGACTACTTAAGAAATAATCTTCTAGTTGCATAATTAATTTTCCCCTTAATTTTATTTCATTTTTACCGCTTATTTATAGTATTTCCTGTTCGCAGGAGGTACATTATCAATGTTAAAAAGCTTAATCAGCAAAGGTTTAACTGTGCCACACAGGTGTGAGAACCTCTATATTAATGTTTTATCATAATTAGTTTACCTTGTGCTTCCCTTGTTTTCAAACCTTTAACCGGGATAAACTGCCCCGCGGCCATAACCCCGGCTGCTATGCTGGCAGCCACTATGACGGAGCTACTTTAACGGGAAGTCTGGATTATCGGCTGGCCGCCGAAATATGTCGGGAACTCGATGCCATCGAGCGAAAGAATTGACGAGATTATCGAAATCCACCTATCGACTATCGGCAACCAGCGCACATCGACCGAGGAAAGGTCAGCGCGGCAGAAACATCAGGCTGTTTTGGGGGAATTGAACGGTCTTTGCTGATTTCGGCGGTCACTGTCCCTGCCTAACGCTCTCTAATGCCATTTTTCAAAAGTAATGGCAGAGATGGTTAATTGCCCTCAACCCCAATCCCTCTCCCAGAAAAGAAGAAAAGAGTAATATACTTGCCACGAATAAAGAAAAATGGTATGATCCTCCCGATTCCGAAAAATAGATCGTTAATGGCGACGATCAGGAAAGATCAGAGAATCGGGGAAATCCTGAAAAATTAAAGGATCTTGCGACTCGGTATGGTGGTTTTATCCGGTATTTTCAAGTTATTAGCCCTCGAAGATTTCTAGAGCGAGTTTATCCAAATAGTCAGTCTATAGATTTACTCGAAGAAATGTTTAAAAAGTTCAAATCTGTGGCTGAAAATATTATTGTCTAGTTAACAATCAGTTTCTGAAAACCCTATTATCTTGTTTAGTTTAGTCCTTTTCAAACATTGTCTAAGCGTATTTTTCATTCTTTTACACTGAAACTTAGCGAATACATAAATATGCTTCCAACGGCATAGGATAGGGTATTGGCGAGCAAACAGGCTTTCCAGATTTCTAGTCTAGAGAAATATCGTTTGAGAAAGTATTGTAAAAACAGTCCCTCTATTGCGACGGAGAGGATGAAACAAATAATATAGTAAATACTGATAGCCAGAAGATCGGCTGGAATATCAACCTCATTACTGCTCACCCAAGGCATCCAGATAACCAGCCACCAACCGCCATTAGCGAGAAGTGAGAGTCCAAATCCCAAAGCACCGCTAATAAAATTCGCATAAAATGCGGCAAAAGCACTCTTTTCTTCCCACCAGTTTCTGTATAGAGTGCGTGAAAGGACTATTGTTTCTAATGCAATTATAGCCGCCATGAAAATCCATCCTGGAGGCAACAATGCCCACAGACCAAAGCTTACATTGGCGATAAAGTGCATCTGACCACCTCGATTAGTAGAAATCGTTTCTTTTTTGTTATACCCATTTTTTATTTCCCACGCTAAGAGAGAAATTGTTAACTAGAGTCATTGAACAGTTACGTCATCATCTTGTTCTCTAATTAAGTAGCGTCACAACACCTATGGTATGCAAATATTTTGACATAGTGATCGCTTTTTTACCACAGCAGGCTTTTGAGGTTGGGGAGGGCAAGTGCCAACGCAGTCAGGCTGGTAATGCCTACGATCAGGAGGTTGGCAGAGTTTATGACATAGGCGTACTGGCAGGGATAACTGGTCACTCTCTACTATTAAAAGCACAAAGGGTGAGATAATCAGAGCGAAATTAATCAGAAGCCAAATCGCCAACTAACTCATCAATTTGAGGCGCTCCAAATCTTATACAATGGCTTTTAAAATTTGTTTGTTCTTCTGGTGTTAAAAATGTTACTAAGTCGGGATTGTCAACAGTCTCCTTCCATTCTTGCCTCATGACATGAAAGGAATTCTTCCATCCCGTCGATCTCATTCTGCCTTGATCTGTTTTGTTAAAGTAATAAAGACCAACAAAAAAGCCAAGAGGACCAGAAAATATATTATCTTCAAATTGCCGTAATTCGTTACAAATATTGCGTTTTTCCTCATAAGAACCCATGAGTATGTTTGTCCTTTCTTCTTGACGCCAACTAATGTGCTTATAAAGTAACTCACTGATAGATTCATCGTATTCCTGGAGAAGCTCATCCCGAATATCACTGGTACTGGGAACAGTTAGGATATCTCTGAAAGATATCAGCCAAGGTTTTAAAACTGGTTTCTCAACTTCCAACGTAATATAACTGCCAAGAACACGACAGTAAGGATGCCAAGTAATATCTCTTAATTTCCGTTCCAAGTTTTCTTTAGTAGACTCATTGCTAAGTTGTAGATTTATCGAACCATCAGATATTTTTTGAAATTGAGGTGGATAATCTACGAGGTTGTATTTAGAGTCTTTCAATTCAATTGCGGCATCGATTACAACAAAATCACCGTTTTGAGGTGGTGCGATTAGAAGAGGTTTTCCAATTGAACTGTCAAGTAGCCTTTGCTCTTCTTCAGATTGAGCATAGGCAATGTTATGGTAATACTTGCCTTTTTTTATGAATTCCGCTTGTAATTTATTGGCTCTATCAGATAAATTTTCCTGAGTCACTTGATCTGAGTTATCTTTATCTTTATGCTTCTCATTCCAGATTGTGCTTATTTCAAATATTTGATTTCCGATTTTTATTTCATTTAGAACGAATGGCAAGTGTTTCCACCATCTTGGTTGTCTTTTTTCCGACAAGGCGTTGCTGATATTGGGAACGTCAACTGCATATAGCGCAAACTTACTATAGTAGTGGAGTAAACTTTTCGGTAGTGTCAACATAAGGAATCTCCAACCTGTATGATGTTTTTCTTAACCAGTTAACCGCCAGCGGATGTCCCTTTCATTCTTGAGGACTAGGCTGAATAATCTTCGCCGCCACTGTCCCCACCGCAAACTGCTCCCTAAGAATAGCGATCGCACTTTAAATTCAAAAACACGCCATCGCCGTACCCGCCAAACCGACCTGCTAATAGTCGGGAAAAGCGACAAAAGGCTCTAATTGTTGCCCTCTTATTCAACCATCTTCATTCTATCCCCGATAATCTCAACGAATGAGGCTGTTTTCATAAATTTTAATAATTAGCTGATAGTGAATTGCGATAGCCGATGGCAGAAATATCCAGCGATCGCTAAGGTGATTAACGGGAGAAATGTAATCTTATCGATTTTGACCGTGCCACTATCCAAAGGAATAGATTAGATTTCTTGAAAAGACCGATGCGGGGAAATTGCCGAGTAATCACCCGAACTTTTTCCTTATCGGTAAAGATCGGGAGATGTGCATATTCTTGCCATTCCTAATACATCCGAGATCGCCCGTCCTGTCGAATTTATCTTTAGTTATAGGCCGACATTCCGCACATCTTCATATACTTTTATATATTTTTACATTCCCCAAGATGTTTTGACGAAAAACCTTCATTGTAGAAACTACTATTGAGAACACTTTCAATAACTTATTTTTTCTGAGAAAAAAATTACAATTCTTCACATTGATATACTTTGCACGGCTACAACTTGC
>NZ_JASJFE010000996.1:0-1275 GCF_030067735.1 Microcystis sp. M53598_WE2
GACATTCGATCGAGATGACCTAAAATCATATTAACTCGACCTTGGGATTTTAATTTTTCTCGATGTCGTGCCAAAAAATCCCAGTAAAGAAAGTTAAAAGGACAGGCAAACTCCCCGACTCGTTCATTTTTTTTATACAGACAACCCCGACAATAATCACTCATTTTATCAATATAGTTGGCCGAGGCGGCGTAGGGTTTGGAAGCGAGAATTCCCCCATCGGCAAATTGTCCCATTCCCAACACATTAGTCTGCATTACCCAATCGTAGGCATCGATAAAAACACTATGAAACCAGTTTTCAATCTCTTGGGGAGAGCAACCAAAAATTAAGGCAAAATTGCTCAAAATCATTAATCTTTGAATATGATGGGCATAACCAGTATTTTCCACCTGTGATAATACTTGTTTGAGGCAATTCATCTCGGTTTGATTACTATCCCAAAAGAAAGCCGGTAAGGGTTGTTGATGCTCAAACCAATTGAGATTAGCGTAATCTTCTCCCAGATAATGATAAATTCCCTGCATATATTCCCGCCATCCCAACACCTGACGGATAAATCCTTCGATGCTATTTAGGGCTAAATTATCTTTTTTATAGGCAATTTCTGCCGATTGAATCACTTCCAACGGCGTTAGTAATCCTAGATTAAGATAGGGAGATAATAGGGAATGCCAGAGGGTTTCTTCTCCCGTTATCATCGCATCTTGGTAGGGTCCAAAGTTGGGCAGACAATTAGTAATAAAATGCTCCAAGACTTGTAAAGCTTGTCGGCGGGTTACTGCCCAGCGAAAAGGTTTGATTTTTCCATATTTAGGAATATCTAAAGCTTCCACATCAGCGATAACCTGAAGAGTAATTTCATCGGGTTCAAACCAAAGAGGAGCAGCAGTTTTTAATCCATCCTTGGGCGGTTTGCGGTTTTGTTTATCAAAGTTCCATTGTCCTCCTATGGGTTGATTATTCTCCATTAAAATCTGCCATTTTTTGCGACTTTCTCGATAGAAATCCTCTAGTAATAGTCTTTTACGAGATTTAGCCCAATTATTAAAATCTGTCCTTGTCCAGAGAAAGTGATTATTATCAATTAGGGTTATAGCACAGTCTAAATTAAGATTTTTGATTAATCTAAGAAAAGGTAAATCATTAGGCATCATAATCTGTAATTCTTTAATACCTAATCGTTCAATCCAAGCAGATAAAATAGGTTCAAAATCTTCAGCAAATTCGTAGGTGACAGACCATCCTAAAGTTTTTAATTCTTCGGCAAAATGA
>NZ_JASJFE010000886.1:0-12411 GCF_030067735.1 Microcystis sp. M53598_WE2
CTTGGGTAAAATCTTCCAGTTTCACTTGCGTCAAAAATGGCCACATAATTTAATTCTCCTAGGGAAGTGGGGATTTTTCAGTGAGCAGTGAACAGTAAACAGTAATCAGTGAAAAGAAAGTTCCGAAGTTTTCACCTAACACTATATACTGAAAACTGCAATCCGATAACTGATAACTGATAACTGATAACTGATAACTGATTGTCAAGCACAATTAACTAATTGTTACTTTCTACTGCTTTTTTTTCTCCTAAAGTTTTTTTGAGACTTTTTACCTCTTTGCGTAATTCATAGATAGTCCGATGAATTTCATCGACTTCGCTGCGGGTAGGCAGATTCATTGATCGCAGGTAAATTTCCATTAAATCCTGCTGTTTGAGGCGATAATCATTGAGGGAATTAATAAATTTTCCCCGTACTTTTAGGTTTTCTGGTTGACAAAAAGCCTTTTCAAAAATATCATCGGCGACGACACTCCACACATCTTGAAATTCTCGCCAATTCTTGACAGGTTGACCTTTTTCTGCTAGGAAAACTAATTTTTTAGTTAAAGCTTCAAAGGATTTAACTTGAATATCAGCCAGCACAATTTGATAGTTAATACTAGCCTGATAAAGAATGCGCCAAGTTTCAAAACTATCGAGTAATTTGCGGTTAAATTCTCGCGGCAATCCCAATAAAGGCATCTGTAACCATTGGCCAAAAGTTTCATCATAAAACTTCTGCCAATAGATATTATTGAGTTCGATCAAGGAAGAAGTATTACCTAACCAAGCTTTGGTTATTGTGTCATTTGACAGGACGAAAGGATCGAACCATAAATGATTGAGACTTTGTAATTGTTGCAGGTAAATTGTCCATAGTTGACTGACATCTTGACTACTTTGGGAAGTGGTAGTAGTAAAACTATTCAGTTGACCGCGCATCTGTTGGGTATAATTATCTAAAATTGTTTGCCAGTCTTCTCCTGTTTGCATTTTTGGGAAGATACTTTCCCAAGCTTCCATCGATAATTTTAGGAATTTGATCAATAAATCCCGATTATCAAAATAGCGCTGGGTTGCCTCTTGCAATTCTGGTTTAATATTGCCCATAGGAGTCGGTATCGCCCCCATCATATCAAACCAACTTGACCACATTTTTGCCCCAGTTTCCGTCCAAAGATTGACGTAATCGGCGGCCATCTCGCTCCAAGCTTGTGTCGGTTTATCCATTATTTTTGCCCTTTTCCTTTAACGCTGATTTCGCTAGTTTACTAACCCACCCTACACCCGATAACTGATAACTGATAACTGATAACTGATAACTGATAACTGATAACTGATAACTGATTAGGTGTGATGGGCCCCATTAACTCTGAGGACTTCTCCAGAGACATAACTGCTGGCAACAGGAGAGAGTAAATAGGCAGTTGCCCAGGCGATATCTGCGGGTTCACCGAAGCGACGACAGGGAATTTCGGCGGTGATTTTATCGCGAACTTTATCGGGAATCGCTAAAGTCATTTCCGTGTTAATAAACCCCGGCGCAATCGCATTGGCGCGAATATTATAACGGGCAGCTTCTCGCGCTAGGGATTTGACTAAACCGATAACTGCCGCTTTTGTAGCCGCGTAATTAGTTTGGCCGGCATTACCGCGATCACCGGAAATAGAACTAATACAAACGATCGATCCCGCTTGTCGTTCATACATTCCCTCAATAAATGGCTTAATTGTGTGATTAACCCCTTTTAGGTTGACATTAATCACTAAATCCCAATCTAGCGGCGTTAATTTAGGGAAAAAGTTATCTCTGGTAATCCCCGCGTTAGCGACGATGCCGTACACTGGCCCCAATTCCGCTTCAATTTGTTGAGCTGCCGCTTCCATAGATTCCAACTTAGTTACGTCGGCCACAATGCCTAAACCCTGGGGATTATCGGTGACTAAATCGGTGTAAGCCACCTTGGCCCCCAAATCTATCAAAAGAGAGACAATAGCCGCCCCAATGCCTCGATTTCCGCCGGTAACGACGATAACTTTCTCCTCTAGTCCCAGAGATACCATAGCTTTTTCCTCCTAAACTCTTTCAATTGCGATCGCTGTTCCGCCACCGGTCCCATGACAGATGGCCCCCATACCGAGGGTTTTATCCTGTACTTTCAACGCGTTAATTAACGTCACCAGAATCCGCGCTCCGGAAGCACCGATAGGATGACCCAAGGCGATCGCACCACCGTGAACGTTTTGTTTTTCCCTAGCTAACCCCAGATCCATCTCAAAAAGCAGATTATTTAAGGCAAAAGCTTCGTTATTTTCCACTAAATCGAAATCTTCGATCGTTTTATCTAGGGATGCCAGTAATTTTTTCACCGCGAGGACGGGGAACTCTGGGAAGCGATCGGTTTTTCCAGCACCCACAGCACCGCCAAGGATTTTGGCAATTGGTTTTAAACCGTACTGATCCACAGCTTTTTGACTGGCTAAAAGGATAGCGGCGGCCCCATCGGAAATCTGACTACTATTCCCCGCGGTTAAAACTCCCGACGGATTAAAAGCCGGCCGCAGTTTTCCTAAACCTTCTGGGGTACTATCGGAACGAATACCCTCATCTTGAGCGATAATTGTGGAACCTTTCTTAGATTTAAGCTCAATTGGCACGATTTCGCCCTTAAACCAGCCTTTTTCTGTGGCTGTGGCCGCTCTTTGGTGGGATAAGGCGGCAATTTCGTCTAATGCTTGCCGAGAAACCCCGCGATCGAGACAGAGGCGATCCACTTGGGAACCCATGCCCTCAGTCGTGGTAGCATCGGTTAAGCCATCGTGCAGTAATAGGTCGGTTAATTGTTCCGGCGCACCCATGAGGAATTTATAACCCCACCGGGCCCGATGGGAGAGAAAAAAGCCGGTTTGGGACATGGATTCGATGCCACCAGCGAGGACGAGATCCGCTTCTCCGGCGCGGATTGAGGTGGCAGCGTTACTAACGGCAATCATTCCCGAAGAACAAACCATATCCACCCGATATCCGTCCACGCTTACGGGAATTCCCGCTTTAATCGCCGCTTGCCGGGGAATTAACTGACCATGACCCGCTCCCAAAACATTGCCGAAAATGTACAAATCTAGGGCTTCTGGGGGCAAATTAGCGATTTCTAGGGCGGATTTCATCACTGTTGCCCCTAAATCGGCCGGGGATAATCCCATCAATCCCCCACCAAAACGACCAATTGGAGTCCGGACTGCGGCCACGATATAAACTTCTTGCATAGACTTCTCTCTATTGGGAAGCGAAGATAATAGATAGAATTTGCTTAAGAATATCGAGTCCGAAAAGATCAAAATCCCAATTGACTGTCATTGGTTAAAAGTTCCTGGCCCCGATGTCTTGAGTTTTTGTCTATCTACCCTCGATTTTGCAACAGAATTTCTGTGTAAGAAGATATATTCATTAGAATTTAACTTTTCTGGCAGCAATCCCGTTTTTTTATGGATTTAGTCAAGCGCTTGGTTTTTATCGGTGGTGGTCATAGTCATGCGATCGCCCTTCGTCTTTGGGGGCAATCACCCCTCAAAAACGTTCAATTAACTTTAATTAGCGATGTCACCCATACCCCCTATTCGGGAATGTTACCCGGCCACATCGCCGGTTTTTATGATTTTGCTGAGACTCATATCGATTTACCTTCTCTAGCTAGGTATTCTCAAGCGCAATTCTGTTTAGACAAGGCTAATTCCATAGATACGGAAAAATGTCAAGTAATTTGTAATAATTCTTTACAGATTCCCTTTGATTATCTCTCGATCGATATCGGCAGCATCCCGGCAGTAGATAATGTTATCGGTGCTAAAGAGTACACTATTCCCGCCAAACCGGTGCCGATTTTTCGGGAAGGATGGCAAGAAATCCTGAAAAAAGCGGTTAATAACCCTAATAATACTCTAAATATCGTCATTGTTGGTGGTGGCGCGGGCGGGGTCGAATTAGCTTTAAATATGCAGTCCCGTTTGGCCAAAATTCTCAACTCTAGCAGTAATTTGAATTTATCTCTAATTCATCGAGGAAAAAAACTACTACCGAACCATAATAATTGGGTCGGCCAACGTTTAGAGAATATTTTTAAACAAAGGGGAATTAGATTATATTTATCAACGGATGTGACGGCAGTGCAAGCAGATCGGATTATCTGTTCATCGGGTTTAGTTTTACCCATGGATTATACAATTTGGGTAACGACTGCCTCGGCCCCTAGTTGGATTAAAGCGTCAGGATTACTGACAGATGAAAAAGGGTTTATTTTAGTGAATAATTATCTGCAATCTCTTTCCCATCCCCATATTTTTGCCGTGGGAGATATTGCCACGATTCCAGATTATCCCCGTCCGAAAGCAGGAGTTTTTGCCGTCCGACAAGGAAAACCCCTGTTTGATAATTTAGGAAGAATTCTGCAAAATCAGCCACTAAAACCCTATTTTCCCCAGAAAAATTATCTCAGTTTAATTGGGACGGGAGACCAACAAGCGATCGCATCTTGGGGCGGTTTCGCATGGCAATCACCGTTATTATGGTTATGGAAAGATCGGATCGATCGAGCTTTTATGAAACAGTTTGATAAGCTCTAGTTATTGACACCGAGTTACTGTCAAGGTCGTTGGGAGTAAAATCTGATTTGGGAATCCCACAACCTGATAAAGTAAAAATCGTCCCGATACCTTGACTGGTTATCGGGAGAGAACGTCAATAGTTTGTTAAATAGTACATATAAACCAATGCCACGTCTTCGCTCGATTATTTCCCTAGTTTTAGTCCTAGTTACTACGCTGCTGGTTAGCTGCAGTGGTCCCCAAGCAACTATCCCCACCGTTTACAGTCCCCAAAAAATCGAACAGTTACAGGTTTACATCCAACCTATCGCAGAGTTTCGCCAAAAAATGAGCGTTTTGCAAGACCTCATCGCTGACAAAAATTGGGTAGATACTCGCACCTATATCCACGGTCCTTTGGGGCAATTGCGTCAGGAAATGGTAGGATTATCCCGTAATTTACTGCCCAAAGACCAAGAAAAAGCCAAGCAGTTAGCGAAAAATCTTTTCGTTCACTTTGAACGTATCGATGCGGCAGCCAAAGAAAAAGATGCTAGTCTTGCTGCTACTCAATTCCAAGAAGCATTAAAAGATTTCGATGCTTTCTTAAATATTGTTCCCAGTTAGTTTTTATCAGTGATCAGTTATCAGTTATCAGCTTTAAAAAAAATCTCGGGCTTTTTGCCTAGAGATTGTTGTCAGAGAGAAGCACACAAAAACTTTTTTTCTTATAGATGTTCAGTTTAAAAATCAAGATAGAAAAAAATAATAGGGTTCTTCTCGACTTTGTGTGATAATTTTTGCTTATAGAATCGTGAAATGTTTACTGGTAAAGACTTTTAGGACTATTTTGCGGATATTCTATCAGTATAGACCCCGTTTCCACACAGAAACCAGAAGAGCCAAAAATAGTGACCCTTACCTTTTCCCAAGCAGAGGTAGGAAGTCTCTGGTTTTAGGGAACAGGCAAGAGGGAGCGCCGGAGTTGGGGAAGTGGGAAGAAGGGAGCAGGGGAGGGGGGAGAAAAAAGCTGACGGCTGACGGCTGCGAGCGGGGGGAATCATGGCCATTTACAATTGCTTAATAATTGTTGCCACTGCCGTGATAATATGTCTTGTGGCTCACCTGAGCGTCATAGCTCGGAAAGCAATCTAGATATTGAGATTAGTCTATCGCTGATTTAGGTGTACCTTGTCTGATCCATCGATCGCATCTCCCCCAACCCCAGAAACCAACCCGCCGTCAGATCCGATGCGGGAATACTATCAACTACAAAACACCCTATTGATCACCACCCTGATCTTAAGCGGTCTGATCTTTATTCCCGTGTGCTTGTTTTATTCCCTCAATACCGCCCTTAATTACCTATTAGGGGCAATGGTGGGAGTTGTTTACCTAAAACTCCTGGCCGGGGAAGTGGAAAAATTGGGGGTAACGAAAAATCGGGTAGGCAAAAAAGGATTAGCCCTATTCGCTGGATTAATCATCATCGCCAGTCGTTGGCAAGAACTGCACATAGTGCCAGTTTTTTTGGGGTTTTTGACCTATAAAGGGGCGATCATCGTCTATACCCTGCAAACCATCTTCAAGCTGGAGCAGAAAGCCGATTCCTAAACCCTTTGACCGTTAAAAATAACCCTGATTTGCGAACCCGAATCTCTCTAAGGTAGAAATGTTAGACAGTTTAAGTGTGCTTAATTTTTATAGCCTCGCTTCCCTGGAAGTGGGACAACACTGGTACTGGCACATCGGCGGACTAAAAATTCACGGGCAAGTGATCGCGGTCTCCTGGATCGTCTTCGCTATCTTAATCATCGCCTCGATCGCCGCTACCCGCAAAATCCAGAAAGTCCCTGGCGGTATTCAAAACCTCATGGAGTACGTTCTGGAATTTCTGCGCGATTTAGCCAAAAACCAGCTAGGAGAAAAGGAATATCGACCCTGGTTGCCCTTCATCGGCACCCTATTTTTATTTATTTTCGTTTCTAACTGGTTAGGGGCCTTGATTCCTTGGAAGTTAATCGAACTGCCCGAAGGAGAATTAGCCGCCCCCACTAACGACATCAATACCACGGTGGCGTTAGCCCTACTGACTTCCCTCGCTTACTTCTACGCAGGCATCAGTAAAAAAGGACTCGGTTACTTCGCTCACTACCTAGAGCCGATTCCCGTGCTATTACCGATCAAAATTTTAGAAGACTTTACCAAACCCCTCTCCCTCAGTTTCCGTCTTTTCGGAAACATCCTCGCGGACGAGTTGGTAGTGGCCGTATTAGTCTTCCTTGTCCCCCTAGTCGTACCCCTCCCCCTGATGGCTCTCGGTTTATTTACCAGCGCTATTCAGGCCCTTGTCTTCGCCACCCTTGCCGGGGCCTATATCCATGAGGCACTGGAATCGGAACACGAAGAAGAACACGCTTAAAAGCGAAGGACGAAAAAAGAAAAATTTCTTAGGGAAAAGTGTCCAAATAATAGGATAATAACTAAGAAATTATTGGTCGAATTCAGGATGAGCAACTGAATTCCCAGATCGTTCTTTCCCAAAAACTCTTTCGGGAGTTTTGAGCAGAAAACCAGCCATTTTTTACGGCTGAGAACGCGCTCTGTAAACAACAGATTGAAATTGATTAGTAAATAGAGGAAAAAATCACCATGAACCCCACAGTAGCTGCCGCTTCCGTTATCGCCGCCGCCCTCGCCGTTGGTTTAGCCGCTATCGGCCCCGGCGTTGGTCAAGGTACCGCTTCTGGAGAAGCTGTTTCCGGTATCGCCCGTCAACCCGAAGCTGAAGGAAGAATTCGTGGTACCCTTCTCCTCAGCTTGGCATTCATGGAATCCTTAACCATCTACGGCTTGGTTATCGCTCTCGTTTTACTGTTCGCTAACCCCTTCGCCTAATTAAAAAAGCAGTGGGCTATCAGCCCCCAGTCCGCAGCTTGGCGGCAGAGTTTTCAAAACTCTCAAAAAACGCCAAAGGAGCCAACTAAAAAGTCTGGTTTTGGGGACGGAAGGCTGATAGCTAGTTAAGGGAATTTTGCTGATTCCCCCTGACTGTTTATTGTTAAAGCAGGGGGATCGTCTTCCTTTTTTGAACCTGCCTATAGCTTCTATTTATCAGGAATAAATCAATGTTTGATTTCGATGCCACCCTGCCAGTGATGGCACTACAATTTATTCTTTTGGCAGTGATCCTGAACGCCGTTTTTTATAAACCCCTCAGTAAAGTTTTAGATGAACGGGCGGAGTATATTCGGCAAACAGAAAGCGGAGCCAAAGAACAACTAGCCAAAACCGAAGCCCTGGTACAAGAGTACGAATTGCAATTAAGTTCGGCTCGTAAACAATCCCAAGAGATTATCGCCCAAGCGCAAGCCGAGGCCCAAAAACTAGCCAGCGAACGAGTTGCCGCAGCCCAAAAAGAAGCGATCGCCCGTAAGGAAGCCGTCGCCGCCGAAATTGCCCAACAGAAAGAAGAAGCCTTTCGTTCTCTAGAAGGACAAGTGGCCTCTCTTTCCCGTCAAATTCTCGAAAAACTCCTCGGCCCCGAACTCGTTCGCTAAACCCCAGCCATTGGTTAATAACAGTGATCAGTAAAAAGATAGAACTCAGTCGTCAGGAGTTAGAAGACTGATAACTTACCTCTGATAACTGATAACTGATAACTGAATAACCTACTCCCCGCCCTCAATAATCATGATCATCGACACAATTTTATTATTAGCCACGGAGGCGAAGGAAGCGGCAGCAGAGGGATTCGGCATCAACACCGATATCTTAGGAACTAACCTATTTAACCTCTCAATTCTGCTCGGTTTAGTCATCTTCTACGGCCGCAAAGTTCTCGGACAAATCCTCGGAGAACGTCAGTCGAAGATTGCGGAAGCTTTAGCCGAAGCTGAAGACCGGAAAAATATTGCCGCTACCGCCCTCGCCGAAGAACAGAAAAAACTCGCCCTAGCAAAACAAGAGGCGGAAAAAATTATCGATAACTCTCGATCTAGAGCTAAAGCTGTCACCGCCGACATCGCCGCCCAAGCCGAACTCGATATTCAAAGAATGCGCGAAAGTGCCGCTAAAGATCTCTCGGCGGAACAGGATCGCGTTTTAGTAGAATTACGCCAAAGAATTACCGCTTTAGCCTTAGCTAATGTGGAATCCCAGTTAAGCACCGGCCTGGAAGAATCGGTACAACAAACCCTAATTGATCGCAGTTTGGCGAACCTAGGAGGTAAATAGATGCAGGGAAGTTTAATCAGTTCAGAAATCGCCGAACCCTACGCCCAAGCATTACTTTCCGTCGCCCAAAGCAGCGGACAATTAGAAGCGATCGGCGGCGAAATTAAATCCCTCTTAGAATTGTTGGAAAATGCTCCCGATCTAAGAGCTTTTATTGGCAATCCCGTCATCAAAGAAGAAGCTAAAAAAGCCGTTCTTTCCCAAGTAATGGGGAGCAGTGCCAATCCCTATTTAACTAACTTCATGATGTTATTAGTCGATAAACGTCGGATTCAATTTTTAGAACCCGTTTGTCAACAATATCTCACCCTGGCTAGAGTGCTGACTAACACCGTTTTAGCGGAAGTTTCCTCGGCCACCGAATTGAACGATAGCCAAAAACAAATCGTCATCGACAAAGTGAAAACCCTGACCGGGGCAAATGTGGTCGAACTGAAAACCAAAGTTGATGGCAGCCTCATCGGTGGTGTGGTGATCAAAGTCGGTTCCCAAGTCTTTGATGCCAGCATTCGCGGTCAACTACAACGCCTCAGCCTCTCCCTGCGCTAAGGTCATCTAATCTCTCTTTTTTGCCGTTTTTTCACCTTCTAATTTTTTACTTTTTCCCAGATTAAACTATGGTAGCTATCAGACCCGACGAAATTAGCACGATTATTCGTCAACAGATCGAATCCTATAACCAAGAAGTACAGGTCTCCAACGTGGGAACCGTCCTGCAAGTGGGTGACGGTACTGCCCGCATCTACGGCCTACAACAAGCCATGTCGGGAGAACTATTAGAATTTGAAGATGGAACCGTCGGCATCGCCCTTAACCTCGAAGAAGATAACGTCGGTGCAGTGTTAATGGGTGACGGTTTCGGGATTAAAGAAGGCGGTACGGTGAAAGCTACTGGTAAAATCGCTCAGGTTCCCGTGGGTGAAGCCTTAGTCGGCCGCGTGGTTGATGCTCTCGGTCGTCCCATCGACGGTAAAGGGGACATCCTCGCCAGCGAAACCCGTCTGGTGGAATCCCCCGCCCCCGGTATTGTCGCTCGCAAATCCGTCTGTGAACCGATGCAAACCGGCATTACCGCCATCGATGCCATGATTCCCGTCGGTCGTGGTCAACGGGAGTTAATTATCGGTGACAGAAAAACTGGTAAAACAGCGATCGCCATTGACACGATCATTAACCAGAAAAGCGAAGACGTGATCTGTGTCTATGTCGCCATCGGTCAAAAAGCCTCCACCGTCGCCCAAGTAATCGACACCCTCACCCAAAGAGGCGCCATGGATTACACCGTGGTGGTGGCCGCTAACGCTAACGACCCCGCCACCCTCCAGTATATCGCCCCCTATACCGGAGCTTCGATCGCCGAATACTTCATGTATAAAGGCAAAGCGACCCTAGTTATCTACGATGACCTCACCAAACAGGCTCAAGCTTATCGTCAGCTATCCCTGCTCATGCGTCGTCCTCCCGGTCGGGAAGCTTACCCCGGCGACGTTTTCTATCTCCACTCCCGTTTACTAGAGCGCGCCGCTAAACTCAGCGATGCCCTCGGTGGTGGTAGCATGACCGCCCTGCCGATTATCGAAACCCAAGCCGGTGACGTTTCTGCCTACATTCCCACCAATGTAATTTCGATTACTGACGGTCAGATCTTCCTCTCCACCGACCTCTTTAACGCTGGTTTCCGTCCCGCTATTAACGCTGGTATTTCCGTATCCCGCGTGGGTTCGGCGGCCCAAACTAAAGCGATGAAGAAAGTTGCCGGTAAATTAAAACTCGAATTAGCCCAGTTTGACGAATTAGAAGCTTTTGCTCAATTCGCTTCTGACCTTGATGCGGCCACCCAAGCACAACTCGCTCGCGGTCAACGTCTGCGTCAAATCCTCAAACAGCCCCAAAACTTCCCCCTCGCCGTTTGGGAACAGGTCGCGGTGGTTTATGCCGGTTTAAACGGTTATCTCGACGATATCGCCACCGATAAAGTTATCGATTTCTGCACCGGTTTACGGGAATACCTGAAAACCAGCAAACCTCGCTACGTTGAGATCGTCAGCACTGAAAAACAACTCAACGACGAAGCGGAAGGCCTGCTCAAAGATGGCATCAACGAGTACAAACAGGCTTTTAAATAATCTCGGTAATCAGTAAATGAATGTTGGTAATGGGGGTTAGGTTTTGGGGGATGGGGTGTTGAGGTTTTGGGGTTTTGGGGTATGAGTTGAAATTTCTCTATCTCCCCATTTCCCTGTTTCCCCACCTCTCCATTCCCTCCTAAACCCCGACTGATGACTGATGACTGATGACTGATAACTGATAACTGATAACTGAATTATGCCTAATCTCAAAGCGATTCGCGACCAAATTCAATCGGTCAAAAATACCAAAAAAATTACCGAGGCCATGCGTCTGGTGGCGGCTGCAAAAGTGCGCCGCGCCCAAGAACAAGTTCTCTGTACCCGTCCTTTTGCCGATGCCCTCGCTCAGGTCCTTTATAATCTCCAAGGTCGTTTAGCCTTTAGTGATGTTAATTTACCCCTGCTGGCCCAACGGGAAGTAAAAACCGTGGCTCTGTTGGTAGTGACAGGCGATCGAGGTCTTTGTGGCGGTTATAATACTAACGTCATCCGTCGTGCCGAACAACGGATGAATGAATTAAAAGAGCAAGGGATTAAGTATCAATTAGTGGTTGCCGGCCGGAAAGCGGCACAATATTTCGAGCGCCGGAATGCTCCCATTGCCGCTAAATTTATCAACCTCGAACAGATTCCCACTGCCGATGAAGCTGGCACTATTGGGGATGAATTACTTTCCTTATTTTTATCGGAAACTGTTGATCGCGTCGAGTTAATTTATACTCGTTTTATCTCCCTGATCAGTGCCACTCCGGTGATTCAAACCCTGTTACCTTTAACTACCCAAGGTTTAGCGGTACAGGATGACGAGATTTTCCGTTTGGTGACTAAAGAAGGAAAATTTAAGGTACAACGGGAAAAAATGGCCAGCCAACCGGCGCAGGTTTTTCCCCAAGACATGATTTTTGAGCAGAATCCCGTCCAAATCCTCGATTCTCTCCTACCTTTGTACTTAAATAACCAATTACTGCGCGCTCTTCAGGAATCGGCAGCGAGTGAATTAGCAGCCCGGATGACGGCGATGAGCAACGCCAGCGAGAACGCCAGCGAGTTAATCGGGACTTTAAGCCGTACCTACAACAAGGCGCGTCAAGCCGCTATTACCCAAGAATTGCTAGAAGTAGTAGCGGGAGCCAACGCTCTCTAGGTTTAAGCCTGTTTTTCTTTTGATTATCAGTAGGAGTGATTTTTTTCACTCCTTTTTTTATATAGCTGAACTTCCCCCGTATAAATATACTAGCTATGGCTCAAAGTCTTACAGAGCCTGAGTTAAAGCAATGTAATACTAATAAACTACTGGATACAAACTCCTGAAATCCTTACGCAGACAGGGTTTGAGGCAAAATTTTTCAAATTTGACCCTTCGACCATTATAGCTTGTTTCCAGGCAGAAAACCATGAAAAACATGGCTACAGAGGGAATCGCTGACTCTAGAGATTAATGACACCATCTGTTACAATAAGGTTAGCGATCACTATACAGC
>NZ_JASJFE010000461.1:0-3969 GCF_030067735.1 Microcystis sp. M53598_WE2
CGCCGGTGGCTGGTAGATGATAGCCAGCAAGAGAGGCGATAAAAACTAGGCTAGTTGCGGTTATTATTGGGTAGAGTTTTTTCATCTTTACCTTGCCTGAATGATCAGTTTTTTTTAGAGGGTTTTTTCCATATTTTAGCGTCGGGATTGTCAAAGGGGAAGCGTTGTATCTTCTCCTTATGTTAAAACTTATAAAGCTACTCGGCTCTTCTCGACTTTGTGTGATAATTTTTGCTTATAGAATCGTGAAATGTTTACTGGGAAAGACTTTTAGGACTATTTTGCTGAAGAAACTATCAGTATAGACCCCGTTTCCACACAGAAACCAGAAGAGCCGCTACTCCTTTACGCAGTAGCGGGAAAATTATCCTCGATCGAGAAACGGCAGCAGTTTTAGATACTCATGGGGTTATCTGGTATCTTTACGCGGATCAACGATTATCCAATTTGGCTCGACAAACCATCGAATCGGGAATCGTCCATCAACACGGTTATTCTCCTTGATAAAATACAAAGAACTGGCGATAGAACCCGATCAAGTAGGATAGCAATCAAAAGCGCAAATTAGGGATACTTTGCCGTGAAAATATTAGCAAGAATTGCTAAATTAACAGGATTGACTCCAGATCATCTCTAATTATTATAATCATAGCGCACCAATTTAATGATCAAGTTGCTGGGTGGGGCGCGGATTGTTAATTTGAGTTTTTTATCAGAGATTATCTCCGCAAACACGCACCCTACCAGATCAGCGATTGCGCTAACAGAAGAGAGTTATAGCAGTTATCTTAATGGTGAGGTATGAGCTTTTCGTTTTCGGGCGACAGAAGACGATGCCCTATCATTCATCTTTACGATCAAGGCTGTAGCCCGAACTCAGCTAATATTAAGATTTATTTTGCCAAGTACTTTTTAGATATTTTTTCTGTAACACTGGCGACATTGCTATCTAATAGATAAGCGTCCCTATGTAAAGTTACTTGATAGTTAAGGAGAATTAAATTCATGCCTCTAATTACGGGAGATATATTCAATAACATCATTACTCCACTTTTCGCATCACTTGGAGTCATCGGGTGGTACAGTGGACTGGGGGGCGATGATATCATTTTTGGCTATGATGGCGACGACTTCCTCGATGGTGGTAATGGCAACGACTTCCTCGATGGCGATGATGGCAGCGACACCCTCCATGGTGGGCTTGGCAACGACTTCCTCGATGGTGGTGATGGCAACGACACCCTCAATGGCGGACTTGGCGACGACACCCTCTATGGTGGCCTTGGCAATGACACTTCTGACGGTGGTGATGGTAATGATTTAATCATTGGTAATGATGGCGATGATCTCCTACTAGGTAATGCGGGCAACGATTTCCTAATAGGTAATGCGGGCAACGACAGCCTCGATGGTGGCCTTGGCGACGACTTCCTCAATGGCGGAGATGGCAACGACATCCTCAATGGTGGTGTTGGTGTTGACTCGATGGATGGTGGTAATGGCGACGACCTCTACGGTGTGGACAACAGCGGCGACATCGTCCGGGAACTTTTGAACACTGCCCCAGGTGGGACGGCTGATACGGTATTGTCCTCAGTAACCTATTCCCTAGCACCGGGGACATTGGGTACCCAAGGATTCGGGATTGAGAACTTGATCCTGACGGGAAGTGCCAATATCAACGCTACTGGCAATGGCACCAACAACATCCTCGTGGGCAACATTGGCAACAATGTCCTTGGTGGTGGCCTTGGCAACGACGCCCTCAATGGTAGCTCGGGTCAGGATACCCTTGTCGATTTTGCCGGAAGCGATTTATTCTGGCTCGACGAAATTGGCCTAGCGAACCGTGATCTGATCTTCGGCTTCTCCGTACTCAATGACAGTATCGTTCTGGCAGACCGTCTTGACAGCAGCTTGGTCGGCTTTATTAGTCCGGGTATCAAGGGTCTGGGCTTTACTGGTGGTCCTCTGCCTGGAAATCCCCTTAACCCTGCTTCGTTTTTCAGCGGAGCGGGGTTCACCGGGGGATTATTGGGAGCCCCCTCCGGCATCTACGTCAATACCACCAACGGCGACATCTGGTATAACGATTCCACCGTCCTCGGTAGTTCCCTAATTGCCAATGTTGGGGCTGGTGCCGCAGCTGGCATGACCAATTCCCACTTCGTTTATGGGTAGATGATAGCCGGCAAGAGAGGCGATAAAAACTAGGCTAGTTGCGGTTATTATTGGGTAGAGTTTTTTCATCTTTACCTTGCCTGAATGATCGGGATTTGCTTGGTTCTGTTTTCAATCTTGGATGAGGTGGGTTACTGCTACTCGTAACCCACCCTGGGGTTTTTTCTAGAGGGTTTTTCCATGTTTTAGCGTCGGGATTGTCAAAGGGGAAGCGTTGTATCTTCTCCTTATGTTAAAACTTATGAAGGTACTCCTTTATGCGGTAAGCGATAGAAATATGACTCTACAAGAGCTAATGCGGTGGGTGGAAAAATTATCCTCGATCGAGAAACGGCAACTGATCGAAAAAATTACCGCAGAAATGGCATCGGAATCGGCAGAAGTTAATCAACCCCGTCCCTCTTTATGGGGTATATGCGCCGATTTAGGACAGGCTCCCTCGGCTGAAGATATCGATAAAACCCGACGAGAAGCGTGGGGAGATTTTACGGCAGAGGATATTTAAGTGTTAAAAGCAGTTTTAAGTAGGTAGGCGTTAAAAATTATCAGACACCCCCCTTATCAAGGGGGGCAGGGGGGATCGAACCTGAAATCCATTTTAAATTTAATTATAACCAGCTACTTAGATACTCATGCGGTTATCTGGTATCTTTACATCGAATTATTGCGGCAACCGCCCTATATTTAAACGGTCCCTTAATTAGCCGAGATCGAAAAATTCAATTATCAACGGTTAATACGATCTGGTAGCAACGAACTAATCAAATTCCTATTCCCCGAAGATAATTCGATTCGGTGGGTTAGCGCTACTCCTAACCCAACCTGCGGTTTTTGTCAATATATTTTTACTTTCCGAAACCTTTGTTCGGGCGGTTTTGTTTGGCAATACGGAGGGCTTTTCCAGTTTTGCCATCCTGTAGTGCGATCCGCATCGATCGCTTTTTCTGGTAGGATTGAATATCCGCCGCTAACGGATGATCGTTATCGATGCGTAGATGGGTTACAGAACATATAAGACCCGTTTGTTTTCCCGATTCATTTTTTAGGGAACAAATAATTCCCCCCTCGTCTCCAGTGTAGAAAATTTTATCGATCGAAAACTGGTGATCGGGTTTGTATCGCTCGCCTTTTGTTTCAGCTATTTTTAACGTTTCGGGAGTTGCACGCACAGGGATTGGTAAACTCGCTTCCATTTTCTCGATTAACAAACGAACTTGTCGGGGATCGTCGATGGACATGGTTATTCTCCTTGATAAAATACAAAGAACTGGCGATAGAACCCGATCGATCGAGTAGGATAGCGATCGAAAACGCCAATCAGGGACATTTTGCCGTGAGCGCTCCGAATTCTCCCCCTCCCGGAACACAGATACTAGGAACTTTCGCCAGTCTTCTCGGTTTGCTGGGGATTTTTCTCTATTTTACGGGATGGATCTATCAGTGGGCCTATTTCGGCTAGTTTCGCCTTGAGATTAACCGTCTGGACTTGCCCTTGCGTTCCTTCCTTTTCGTGCCGATACAGGTCTTCTGTGGCGATTTCGGGGCGTTGCTGCGAACGTTTCTGGCACTGGTTGCCGTTGCCTTCGCGATTCCATTTACCCTCTGGATTTTGTCTCCCCTGCCATCCTATTCAATTGTCAGTCAATTTAAACGGAAATTTCATCAAAAATTTCAACCCCTAAGTTTATTAGTCCGGGGAATTCCCGAATCTCTCCGAAAAGATTTGATCGCTGTTATTTGGCTATTAATTATTCTTTTTTGGTTAGCTCGAATTCAGGGATCGATCGA
>NZ_JASJFE010000968.1:0-3308 GCF_030067735.1 Microcystis sp. M53598_WE2
GAGGGTCCTAATCCGATTTTCGCAGCATGAACATCGGATTTTAACAGGTCAAAAGCCTTATTTTAAAAGGGTTTTACCATTATTCAGCAAACCCTAACTAGAAATAATTGAAGTGTATAAAAATTAAAATCATAGTCCATCAAACAATCATAAAAATCATAGTTTAGACGTTTTCACAAAGCATTTTTGGGGCTACGGTTCCAGAATTCGGGCTAGTCAAGGACTAAACCCGAACTTGACCGAGTTTTTTAATCCTCTAAGCTAATCTTGACTGGATTAACTTTCCAAATCTCTTGACAATATTCCCAGATCGTGCGATCGCTAGAGAATTTGGCCATACGAACCGAGTTGAGAATCGACATCCGCGTCCACTTGTCCCGATCGCGATAAGCTTCACTTACCTGTTCCTGACAATCAGCGTAGGATTGATAATCAGCTAAAAGCATATACTGGTCATCGTAGAGGAGAGAATCGACGATCGGCCTGAATAATTCCTGGTCACCATGGCTAAAATAACCACTCTTGATTCGATCGATCACTCCCTTCAATTCGCGATTATTTTTGTAATAGCTCATCGGTTCATAACCGTGTGCTTTCTTAGCATAAACTTCTCCTGCTGTCAAGCCAAAAAGGAAGAAATTTTCTGCTCCTGCTTCCTCGCGAATTTCGATATTAGCACCGTCCAGAGTCCCGATGGTGAGGGAGCCATTCATGGCAAACTTCATATTACCGGTTCCGGAAGCTTCCTTACCCGCCGTAGAAATCTGTTCGGAAAGATCCGCCGCCGGATAGATGCGTTGACCCAAAGAAACGTTAAAGTTAGGCAGGAAAACCAATTTTAAACGACCTCTGACATCAGGATCCTTATTAACAATTTCAGCTACAGCATTAGTTAACTTAATAATTAACTTAGCCATAAAGTAACCGGGGGCTGCCTTACCACCAAAGATAAAAGTGCGCGGCACGATATCGATCTGAGGGTTCTGTTTAATGCGATTGTAAAGGGCGATAATGTGCAGAACTGCCAGATGTTGGCGTTTGTATTCGTGAATCCGTTTTACCTGCACATCGAAAATCGAATTAACATCCACCTCGATATTGCGGGTTTTCAGCATATAAGCCGCTAAATCGGCCTTATTCGCCTGTTTAATTTCATACCAACGCTGACGGAATTCGGGATCATCAAGGTATTGTTCCAGTTTTCGCAATTCCTTCAGGTCTTTTAACCAATTATCGCCGATTTTTTCGGTAAATAGTGCCGATAATTGGGGATTGCTCAATAAAATCCACCGGCGCGGGGTGACACCATTGGTTTTATTGTAGAATTTTTCCGGCCAGAGCATGGCAAACTCTTTCAGGGTGTCTTTTTGCAGTAACTCCGTGTGTAAAGCGGCGACTCCGTTAATCGAGTGACTACCCACACAGGCTAAATTAGCCATGCGAATTTGTTTATTACCCCAACCAGCTTCTTCAACTATCGACAATTTGCCCAATAATTCCTCGTTATCGGGAAACCAAGTCCGCACATCCTCAAGGAAAAAGTGATTGATCAGGTAGATAATTTCTAGATGTCGGGGCAGCAGTTTGCCAAGTAAATCCGCCGACCAACGTTCCAGGGCTTCCGGCAATAGGGTATGATTGGTATAAGCGAAGGTTTTTTGGGTAATTGCCCAAGCTTTTGACCATTCTAAGCCGTTTTCATCCACTAACAAACGCATTAACTCAGCGATCGCAATGGCAGGGTGAGTGTCGTTCAGTTGAATAGCGGCGGTTTCGTGGAAGTTTTGCAGATTTTTGTGGCTTTTTAGGTGAATGCGAATTAAATCTTGCAGGGAAGCGGCCACAAAAAAGTATTGTTGGGCGAGACGTAATTCGCGACCGGCGGGGGTGTTATCGTTGGGATAAAGGACTTTAGAAATGGTTTCCGCGTCCATTTTTTCGGCCACGGATTGATCGTATAACCCGGCGTTAAAAGCCTCAAAATTAAATGATTCACTCGCTTCTGCTTTCCAGAGACGCAAAGCGTTAACCGTGTTGGTTTTGTAACCCGGGACGGGGGTATCGTGGGGAATGGCTAAAACCCGACGTTCCGGCAGCCATTGTACCCGTTCCTGTCCCTTATCATCGTGATAGATTTCCGTCCGGCCACCCAGTTTTACTTCCACACTTTCATCGGGACGGGGTAATTCCCAAGGATTGCCGAAGCGTAGCCAGTTATCGGGGATTTCCACCTGCCAACCGTTTTGGATCATTTGATGGAAAATGCCAAATTCGTAGCGGATACCGTAACCGATGGCGGGAATTTCTAAGGAAGCGAGGGAATCGAGGAAACAAGCCGCTAAACGACCTAAACCGCCGTTTCCCAGGCCGGGATCCGGTTCCTGTTCGATAATTTCCTCAAAATCAAGACCTAATTCCTCGATCATCTCTTTGATTAGGTCGTAAATACCCAAATTAGCGAGATTATTGCCTAAATACCGCCCCATGAGAAATTCGGCGGAGAAATAGCAGACGAGTTTAACTTTTTCTTGTTTGTAGGTGTCGGTGGATTTCAGAAAACGACGCAGGAGGCGATCGCGAACGGTGTAGGCAAGGGCGACATAGTAATTGTAGGGACTGGCATTAGTGCGGTTAACCCCTTGCAAATAAAACAAATTGTCCAGAAAAGCCCGTTTTAGGGTTTCGGGACTCATGCCCGTGCGATCATCTTCAACTAAAGTGGGGCATTGAAGTGCTTCACGCCCATCAGCTAGGGTATAGGTTGTCTCCATGGGTTTTTGTTGTCCATATATTCGGGAGTCGATCGCCGATCAGATTCTGATGACGATATCCTTTATAGTTTACTTGTTACCTTTTGGAGAGACTCAGACATTTAGATTTCTATTGGTTTTGAGCGGATCTGCGATCGCAATTGTCGACGAAAAAAGGGTGAACCCTATCCACCCTCCCACAATTATTTACAAAAAAAGCTTAATAGCGTTTTTTTCTGTCACCACCACCACCATTGAAGGGCGCGCGCTCTTCACGCTCGCGGGCCTGGTTAACTTTAATTGATCGCCCCATCCATTCAGCACCATCCAGTGCCTCAATTGCGGTAGTTTCCTGGGCTTTACTTTCCATTTCCACGAAGGCGAAACCGCGTTTGCGGCCTGTCTCTTTGTCAACGGGAATATGAACCCTTTGAACCTTGCCGTACTCTTTAAAGACATCGACCAGATCTTCTTGGGAAATCTCGTAAGAGAGATTACCAACAAAAATAGACATAATACTTGAATCCTCGATCAATACTCGAAACGGTGTGGAGACAC
>NZ_JASJFE010000294.1:0-19735 GCF_030067735.1 Microcystis sp. M53598_WE2
GCCAGCCATTGCGGGGATCGGGGGGAAAATTCAGGGACTTTTTCCCTGAAAATTAGGTAATTGACCCCCTCAAAACCGGTAAAACCCCACACCCCACACCCCACACCCCACACCCTGCCACCACCGAAAAGCTTTTTCAGCAAGCCCTAGATAAAGATCTATACATAAAGACATAAAAATCTATACATAAAGACATAAAAATTGCTTGACTTTATGGATTTTATGGGCTATTGTAATATTGTGACCTAGATCACTTAGTGGTATCGCAAAACTCAGGTTTGAATTGCCCCTATAGTTCCTGTTTTGTCACCATTTTCCAACATATCAAGGAACCGCACAGGTAATTGTCGCCCATCAAGGACAGACAATCGCCAGTGGGACTTGTACTGTGAACCTGTAAATTGCTACTGACGGTGAGATCGGTTTGGTGCGGGATCGCAACGACAAGTTAAGCTTCAATGCTTTCTGTCTTGAACAGCTTGGCCGATTCAAGTCTGAATTGCATCACTGTCTAATCTACCTTCATAACTCTTTTCTAACTTATTAGCCATGCAGTCAACCACTCTTACGACTACCTCCGGGTCATCACCACAAAATACCCTCAACCGTCAGCCGAAAGTAACTGAGAACGAGCAAATACCAAATAGTACTAACAGGACCAGTCGGACTAACAGGAACAGTGATATTGATGATTTGCTAGAGAAGTGTATCGGTAACAGAAATTTAAGTCAACTCTCCCAACAAGCTTTAGATGCGCTTTTGAGTGGAGTTGATTTTTTAGAGGCAATTGGACTTGACGGCATATTAGATAATGGCAATAGCGGCAATAACAACAATTCAAGTCCTACCCCAAGTCCTACCCCAAGTCCTACCTCAAGTCCTACCCCAAGTCCTACCTCAAGTTCTACCCCAAGTCTTACCCCAAGTCTTACCCCAAGTCTTACCCCAAGTCTTACCCCAAGTCTTACCCCAAGTCTTACCCCAAGTCTTACCTCAAGTGTCTCACCACCAGATTTAGTGGGCAGTTTTGGCACGATTAATTTGCCAAGTACGGTTAACTTCGGCGCTCAGGGGAATGCACAGGTAATTGTCACTAATCAGGGACAGGCGATCGCCAGTGGTCCCAGTACTGTTAGACTCTACATTTCCACTGACGGTGAGATTGACAGTAACGATGCCTTACTCGCCAGTGCCAGCACAAACTTGAACCTAAGCGCCGGGCAGTCAGTCACCCTAAACTTACAGTATCAAAACAATACTTCAGTCATCGCTCCGGGGGCTTACTTTCTCATTGCTCAAGTTGATGCAAATAACCAAATTGCCGAACAACTGGAAACCAATAATGTCACCAGTAAATTAGTATCGGGACTCAATACTAATGCCATCATCGACTGGAATGCGATCGCCTTAAATGCGATTCAAGCCGAGGGAAAAGCAGGGCGGGGAGTTCCGCCGACAGTAGGTTCTCGCTTAATGGCGCTGGTTTCTACTGCTGTCTATGATACGGTCCAGGCCTTCAACACTTTATATCCCTCCTACGCTGTAAATGTGAACGCACCAGGAACTACCTCGTTGGAGGCGGCGGTAGTTGGTGCTGCTTATCGAGTTCTCTCTACTCAATTACCTGGACAAAATAGCTTGTTATTACAGCAAGTAACCAATTCTCTGGCGGAGATTCAGGACAGTGCCACCGCTGAAAGCAGGGGTTTTAATTTTGGCATTTTAGTAGGCAATCAGAGCATCAATTTACGCACTAATGATGGTTCCAGCAACAATACGCCTTTCACTGCGCCGTCGGGAAACTATGTCTGGACACCAGAAACCTTAGGACCCACTGCTGGGGTAGCACTCGGTGCCAACTGGGGTGGGGTAACTCCTTGGACAATTGGCAACATTGACCAGTTTGTCTCGCAAAATCAACTTGATGTAACTCTTGATGGCCGTCCCGACAATCCTAATGATCAGGGTGCATTGTATGCCGAAGAAATTGAAGAAGTCCGGCTCTACGGCGGCTTGGAAGACACTGCTCTCACTACCACTTTACGCACAGAAGACCAGACAGAAATGGCTGTTTTCTTTGCCTATGACCGGGCTGATACCTTCCGTCCCTACGGTCAATTAAACCAAATTGCTCAAGAAATCGCCGTGCGCGAGGGCAATACCTTGCAAGAAGATGCCAGCCTATTTGCCGCGTTAAATACCGCGCTGGCAGATGCGGTAATCGTCGCTTGGAAAGAGAAATACACTGAACTCCAACCTCGCCCTGATGACATAATTGCCGGAGGATTTGCGGCCAATGACGGGATGGCTTCTACGGTGGGCGATACCAATTGGAAACCTTTGCTGTCAACATTAATGGGGGTTAATTCGCCACCTTTCCCGGATTATATGTCAGGGCATTCCGCCATGGGGGGAGCATTTGCTGGAGTTATGGCTAAATATTTTGGGCAGAACTATCAGTTTAGTGCTGTCTCCCAAGAACTTCCCGGTGTCGTTCGTAATTTCACTAGCTTCTATCAAGCGGGAATGGAAGATGCCCTCAGCCGTATTTATGGCGGAGTTCACGTGCGGGAAGCTTGTATTGATTCTTTTAACATGGGGTTAGCTGTTGGCGATTTTGTTTCGACAAGTGTCTTTCAGCCGATTGTCTAGTATCGTGTCGAGTTGAACGAACCTGCATCAGTCCCCACCCTCAGCAACGCACCAGTGGGGAAGGTGCAGGGGGCGGCAATTTGAGGACTCGATGTCCGAAAAATTGCCAACTAAATTTTAATGGTAAATCCCATGCTTTAGGTGATATCGGTCGCACTTTGGAATTATCCCTGGAAAGGGTGCGACAAATTGAGTCGAAAGCGTTGCAAAAACTGCGTAGTTAAGTAGGTAGGCACAATTATTTGTAGGATGGGTTAGCGGTAGCGTAACCCGTGCGGGCGTTGGGTTTCATGCTTCAACCCAACCTACGTTCATTTTATATTTAATTCCACCCACCCACTTATGCTAGAAAGTGCCACTTAGAGCGACTCTAAGACCAGAACAGAGTAAATCTGTTAAGGCAGCTGGGAAACCGCTCAAGAAACCCCAAGAGGATATCAAATTCAGCTAGTCCGGAACAGGGAACGGTTGAAAACGAATATCAAATTTAGATGCACAATAGCTTATCCCTCTGATTTACCAGTGATCAGTGATGAGACGGGGAGTGGGTAGCATTTTCATGGCTCAGTAAATGATAATCGGTCAAGGGTAAAAAGACAGCAAGAAACCGCCATTTAATACTGCTCATCTAATACCGATCACTTAATACTCAAATCTGATAACTGCTCACTGAAAAGGCTAAAGGTTAACCATTCATCGATAAATATTTAGCCACCGATTGCACATCTTTATCACCCCGTCCAGAGAAATTAATAACAATGCGAGGACTACCATTTACTTGCGGGCAAAGAGTTTCTAAATAGGCTAAAGCGTGGGCAGTTTCTAGGGCCGGAATAATCCCTTCTAAACGGGAAACTCTTTGAAAAGCTTCTAATGCTTCCCGGTCAGTGACACTGTAATATTCGGCGCGACCACTATCTTTTAAAAAGCTATGTTCTGGCCCGACTCCGGGATAATCTAAACCGGCACTAATTGAGTGGGCTTCGATAACTTGACCTTCGCTATCTTGTAATAAATAACTCATTGCTCCATGTAGAACCCCCGGTTGACCTTGGGTAAGGGTGGCGGCGTGTTTTCCGGAAGCGATACTTTCCCCGGCGGCCTCAACACCAATTAAACGCACGGAAGCTTCTTTAACAAACTCATGAAATAAACCCATAGCATTAGAACCACCCCCCACGCAAGCGAGGAGAATATCCGGTAAACCGCCCCATTTTTCCAGACTTTGCTGACGAGTTTCTTGACCGATAACCGCGTGAAAATCGCGCACCATCATCGGATAGGGATGGGGACCTGCCACAGAACCAAGGATGTAGTGAGTGGTTTCGACATTCGTTACCCAGTCGCGAATCGCTTCCGAGGTGGCATCTTTCAGGGTTCCCGTCCCGGCGGCCACGGGTTGCACCGTCGCCCCAAGCAGTCTCATGCGGAAAACATTGAGTTCCTGGCGTTCCATGTCGTGAATTCCCATATAAATCACGCATTCTAGACCAAAACGAGCGCAAACCGTAGCGGTGGCCACGCCGTGCTGTCCTGCCCCGGTTTCGGCGATAATTCGCTTTTTACCCATGCGTTTGGCTAATAAAACCTGACCGAGGGCGTTATTAATCTTGTGGGCCCCGGTATGGTTTAAATCTTCCCGTTTCAGGTAAATTTGCGCCCCAGTGCCGTCAGCTTTGGCATAATGGGCGGTGAGACGTTCGGCAAAATATAAGGGACTGGGTCTACCGACGTAATCCTTGAGCAGTTGATTTAATTCTTCTTGAAAATCGGGGTCGTCTTGATACTGATTATAGGCCGTTTCTAGTTCACTTAAGGCTGGCATCAGGGTTTCCGGGACGTATTTGCCCCCGTAGCGTCCAAAACGCCCAAAAGCATCGGGATACTGGGTTGCTGTGCCGGCTGAGGCGGCATAAATCGGCGTGATAGTCATGTAAACCTTCGATGAGAGACCACGATCCATTATAAATCTAAGGGTTTAGTCTCTGGGTTAACCTGAGTTTCAGGGCAATCATCACCTAACCTACTTAATAATCAAAGGGTGAGCATTGCCCACCCTTTGACTGATTTTACAGCCAAATACTCACATCAACTTTTAACACCTGTCCTAATAGTAATAACCATTTTAATTGAGTCATTGGCCAGGGACAGGCAGCATCTATGGAATTGGACTGCAAAGAATTAGGAACTAAACGATCATGGAAGTAATAATAGTATAATTCCTGAGAGCGATCGAGGGATAATCCTAGCTTTAATTGTTGGCTAACTTCAATTAAACGGGTGATTAGGCGAGTATCCTCCTCCGCCGTTAAAGGATCGCCATCGTGTAATAATTTCCCAAGAGATTGCCAGAGCAGACTTTCTAAGGTTTGACGCGCTTCGGGGATGTTTAATTGACAGTGTAAATGATTGGCTTCCTTAGCAATAGCCAATAATTGATCGAGATTATTTTCCGTTGCTTGCCGCTGCTCAAAATCTTTTTCTAGGGCATTAATCACCTGTAAACAACGGTGAGAAATGGCAATATCGGCCGCTACCTGTAACTCTTGAGGTACGGGCAGCTCATCCCGTTGGAAAGCCGCTAAAATGCCGTAATTATCCCGATAAACTTGGGTGTATAATTGATCGAGACGTTTTTTAGTTTCGGCTGTCACCTTCTGCATGATCCGGTGTCTTTCATCGGCAAAAAGATGGGGTAAAGCAAAAAAGTTTTCTCCCAATCCGCGCCCCATTTCTACGATCATGGTCGAGACACTGGCCTGTTGTAAAGATTCAAAGAGATGATCCTTAAGATTGGTATAGATTAACCGACCGTTAAAAGGTTGAATGCAGCAGTAAAAATCCCAACCTCCTAAATGTAGAACAGCAAAGACAAAATGTTCACTTTCTTGGGTAATTTCTGAGGTTAATTCCACCTGTCCCACTGCTAAAGTTAAAGACCCGATCGCTTGTTTTTGATAATCTAATTGACGGGTATTATAACAATAAATCCGATGATGACTGGGATAATTGGTAAATAGGGAACTAATAGCGTAATGGGCCGCCACCCGTTCCAAATCCACCCGCGCAGAAGTGACCAATTGTCGATAGACATCGGCCCCATCTTGATATAACTTAACGTTACTGGGAGCGAAAGCTAGACGACTGAGGAAATTCATTTCTAATTGAATTCCGGCCACTTCTCCGGCTAATTCCAGGGCCCGGCCAGCATATCTCAAAATTTGCGTGCCTTCAGGTCGAGAAATTTCTTCAAAAAACCAGCCACAACTGGTAAACATCAATAAAGCCTGTCTTTGCATTTCTAATAAACGCAAAGCATCGATTTTCTCGCTTTTACTCAGGTTGCGACTTTGATGCAAAGCCAGGAAATGTTCGATCGCGTCTGGGGATCGATCTAAAATAACTGCAATGTAGTCATCCCTTGTCTGCCAAGGATCGCGGAAAAATTCCTGTCCTTGAATCTCATATACCTTAATCAACTCATCTCTGAGCCAATTTAGGGACTCCCGCAGGGGTTTACGCCATTTTTGCTGGTAATTTCCCCCTCCCCCGCAACCACAGTCATCCTGCCAACGATTTACGCCATGGACACAACTCCAAGCGGTCACGGGTTTTAATTCCACTTCCCAAGTCGGGGGGCAAATACTGAGATAATGGGCGAAATTGGTGACTGTCCAGCCGTTTTTAGGGAAAGATTCCGTAAAAGCATAGCTAAGACACTTCTCTGTCCCCTGTTTGTGGTGGCCGAAGGTTTCCCCATCGGTAGCGACGCTGATTAACTGGGAGGGACGATGATCCCCTTTAATTGCCTGTCCCAGACGACCGACGAGAAAATCACTGCTGGCTAGGACATCATTAAAGCCCATATCCCGAGAAATTGGACCATCGTAGAAGAAAATATCCAGATAACGACCATCGGGGATGTAACAGCGATAGGGACGGGTGGGATCGATTTGGCCTCCGGCCACCGCGTGCCATTGGGGATGAGGATCCTGGTCGCTAGGGAAAGGACGACAGCGCAGGGCCTGGGAAGGGGCTAAAATGGTGAATTTAATCCCCTCATCGATTAAAGCTGTCACTGTGGCTAAATCAATGGCTGTTTCCGCTAACCACATTCCTTCGGGATCCCGGCCGAAACGGTGCTGAAAATCGGCTTTTCCCCAGCGAATTTGGGTGTATTTGTCCTGTTTGTTGGCTAGAGGCAGAATGATATGATTATAGACCTGGGCGATGGCGTTACCATGACCGTTTAAGCGTTGACAACTTTTTTGATCCGCTGCCAGGATGCGTTGATAAACTTCGGGATCATGGGATTGCATCCATGACATGAGGGTGGCCCCGATGTTAAAGCTGAGATATTCGTAGTTATTAACTATTTTGAGCACTTCCCCCCGGTCATTGTAAATGCGCGCAAAAGCATTGGCACGATAACACTCGTGATGGATGCGTTCATTCCAATTATGGAAGGGATGGGCGCTCGGTTGCCGTTCAATTCTGTCTAGATAGGGATTTTCTCGCGGTGGTTGGTAAAAATGTCCGTGAACCGTGATATAAACTCCGTGAGCGGTTTTCAGGGGATCGACCCCCGTATCAGTATAGGAATAAAAGGTTGTAGAAGGATTTTCAACAAGATAAGTCATAGAAATGCCTAGAAAATCGGTTTTTTTGAGCGAAAATAGCTGTAGAATGTAGCGACCTGATGATTAAAAAAACAAAAACCTTGCCGTTTTTTACGGCCTTGTGGTCACAATATCATGTTTTGTTTTTCTAGCAAAGCTAGGGTTAACAATTCGCAACTTCTCTATACACAGCACTAAGTAGGGTCTGCTGAAAAAGTTTTTCCTAGGGGCAGGGTGTAGGGTGTGGGGTGTGGGGTGTGGGGTTTTACCCATTTTCATCGGGTAAATTACCTAATTTTCAGGGAAAAAGTCCAGGAATTTTCCCCCCGACCACTCCCATATCTGGTACTTTTTGATTGACAAAAAGTCTAAAAGTCTTACCCAACAAGGTTTTTAGATTTATTCAGCTAACCCTAACTATTTTATGGACTTTAGTGAAATCTCTATTTCTCGATGATAACTGGGAAGATTTTGGTTCGATAGATAATAACTTGCCCTCCGATCCTGACCGGCCACAAATGGGGAGTGGTCAGTCAAATATCAACAAATCTTTGCTAGATAAATAAATCAGTTAAGGAGTAAAATCAATCATGTCTAGAATCAGTAAATTAATTGCTAACCTAGAAGATTTGCACCAGCAGGATCTAAAAAATGCCGCCCAAGTTTACGGAATTACGGCCACTTTGACTGTCCGCTTGCAAGAAGTTTTAAATAGTTTAAGCGAGCAAAATTTGAATATTGCCCATAAGTCTTTGCCTGAAGGAAATTTAACTAAAGATGATATTATCTCCCTTTACGGTAACTATAATAATGCCTATAAAGCCTATAAAGAAGCCTACAATATTAAATGCTCAAAGGGATGGGAGGCATTTTTGCAAGCGATTCATGGTTTAAAACCTCCCGGTCTTTCTCTTAGTTTAGAGCAGCGCGTCGAACAGTTAGAGAAAACGGTAAAAACCTTAGTGGAAATTCTCCTCGATAAAACTTAACTCCAACTGAACTTAATCCGCGGGACTGTCTTTTTGGATTAACACCTCACCAGCGATTAAACGTTGGGCTGCCGACAGTAAAACATCCTCAATATAGGGCTTGACAAAATAACCTTTTGCCCCTTTAGCAGCGGCGAGATGCTGCATTTTTTGCGACCCTCGCGAGGTAATCATCGCTACTGGTATCCCCTGAAGTTGTTCATCCTCTTGCAGACGAGAGAGCAATTCTAACCCATTCAGGCGAGGCATTTCGAGATCGCAGAGAATCAGATCACAAGCTAATCCAGCCCGTAATTTTTCCCATGCTTCTAAACCGTCTCGGGCCTCTTCAATGCGATAACCAGCTTTCACCAAAGAAATCGCTAACATTTCCCGCGCCGTTACCGAATCATCGACAATCAAGACCCGAGGAGTCGATTGTGCAAAGAAATTAGCGGGATTACTGTCAATAATCGTTGCATCGGGGGATAAAGGCTGATTACGAGTCGCTTTAATACTATTAGCTAGTAACACTTCCCCCGCAATCATTCTTTCAGCCGCCGAGAGTAAATCTCTTTCCGTGTAGGGCTTGGTAAAATAACCACTGGCCCCTAATGTCGCCGCCACCTGACGATGACGTTCCGCTCCTCGGGAAGTCAATAAAGCCACGGGAATCGACGCTAATCGGGGGTCTTTTTGCAAATTATACAGTAATTCTAGGCCATTCATGCGGGGCATCTCGATATCGCAGAAAACGATATCACAGGGCAAACCGCCGCGTAATTTTTCCCAAGCTTCTTGACCATCCCGGGCCTGTTCCACACGATAACCGGCTTTACTAAAGCTTAAAGAGAGCAATCCCCGGACAGTAATCGAATCATCGACAATCAGAACCATAGCCCCCGATTTTTGCCTAGTTTCCACCCCTACGGGGGGGGCAGGTTGGCGCCAAAGACCACCGTTATCGGTACGCAGACGACCCCTGGCGATGTCGATTAACTCTAACACATCGCCGATCGGCATCACCGTACCATCGCCCAAAACCGTCGCCCCAGCAATCCCAGCCGTTTTCGGAATCGGTCCTTCGATCTGTTTGATGACGATTTCCAGTTCACCGATCACTTGATCCACCTGTACTGCGAGGAGATTATTACCACCGCGCAGGATCACGATCGAAAAAGAGTCTTGCTCCTGTTTGCCAGTATAAAAACTACCGCGACTTAGTTGCCGATTGTAGGAAAGCAATTCGCTCAAGGGTTGGAAGGGTAGTAAAGTATTTTGCCAGAAAACGCAGCGCCGTCCCTCCCTATCCATTTGGATATCGCTGGACCGGAAATCCTTCATATCTTCCACTCCGTCCATGGAGAACCCGATGCGCGCATGATTACTAACACAACAGAGGGCCTTACAGATACTCAGGGTTAGGGGTAAACGGATGGTAAAAGTGCTTCCTTTGCCCAGTACCGAGTCAATAGTAACGGTCCCGCGCACATCGATTAAACTGGTCTGCACCACATCTAAACCCACCCCACGACCAGCAAAATCATCGGCCTGATCTTTGGTACTAAAACCGGGGTGAAAGAGGAGTTTATAGACTTCTTGGGGACTGAGGTGTTCAGCTTCCTGGTCGCCGATCAGGCCTTTTTCGATCGCCTTGCGTTTCACCTGATCAGCATCAATACCGGCCCCATCATCACCAACGGTGATCACGGTTTGATTCCCCTGTAGGAATGCCCGGACAGAGATGGTTCCGAGGGCAGGTTTCCCTTTGGCCATACGTTCTTGGGGTGATTCAATGCCGTGGGTGATCGCATTGTTGACCAGATGGGTCATGGGACTATTGAGATGTTCGAGGAGCATCTTATCGATGAGAACATCACCCCCTTCCACTTTTAATTTGGCTTGTTTATCGAGTTTCAGGGAAATATCGCGAATTGCCCGGGGTAGGCGATCGGCGGCTTGACTAAAGGGAACCATGCGCGATTTGGTCATCCCTTCCTGTAGTTGGGTGGTGGCCTGTCGCAGACTGCGCGTCACCTGATCGGTTTCATCGACGACAAATTGAAGATCAGAGGCCGATTCTCGCACTCGTACGATCAATTCGATCATCTCTTGGGATAATAAATGGAAATCGGTAAAACGGTCGATCTCTAGGGCATCTAGTTCGCCGGCCATGGCCGAATCCCCCTGATTTTCTCCCTGAACTCTACCGTAACCGATGGCACCACCGGAATTGCGACTAGCCAGTAAAGCCCCTTCTAGGAGGCTTCTTTCATAGAGATCCTGCATCCGACTGCCCACATCACCCAGATGTTGGACGCAGGTTAGCAAATTATCTAAAAAGAGACGCAGGCGATCCTGTTCCTCTTCAAGGCGATTGCGTTTAACCACCAGTTCCCCGATCAGATTGCTGAGGTTATCCAATTGTTTGATCGGCACCCGCATCGTCTGTTCAAAAGCTTTACTGACAAGGGGACGCAGGTTTTTTGACCCGACTGGCGGACTGACACTGGCCGCCGGATTTGCTGCCATCACCTGATTGGTTTCTTCGAGGAGTTTTTCTAAATCCTTGAATTCATCCTCTAGGAGGCTTTCTGTGGCAATTTCCAGTGATTCTAACCCTTTCAGAGGTTCCACCGCGGCCACCCAGTCCACTGCTGGGGATTCCCAGAGGAAGGCCTCTAGGGATTCAAAGATGTCTGGTAGTGGCGGTTGCGCCGGTGGCGTGGGTTTTTCCAGAAAAGCTTCTAAGTCTTCGAGGCTGTCGTAAAAATTGGGGTTGCCGATGGCTATAATTGCTTCTGAGTCCAGGACCACCGCGTTTTCTAGCAGCAGAGATTCGAGATCATCCCCATCTTCCGGTTCTAACTTGGGAGCCGGTCCGGGGGTAGAATAAAGATCATTAGTGGCGGATTCTTCCCAATTGATACTATCGCCAAACAGTTCCTCTAGAGCCTCGTCACCGTCGGCGTCTTTGTCTTCTAAACTCTCTAACAGCTGTTCGAGATCCTCGTTAAAGAGATGATCCGAGTCGGGTTTCATCATGATTTGCTTCCTGCCAAGTCTTCCTTTTTGGTCAACCAATACGCTCTCTCTAGCTTCAGATTACCCAGAATTTTACTCGATAACTCTATCCTTTAGCAATTTTTTTATGGCTAATCAAACTCTTGGACTCGATCAACAATTTTATTCCTATTATCAATCTATCTGTCTGCGAGAACCTCCTATTTTAGCTCAATTACGTCAAGAAACTGCCTCTCAACCCCTGGCAGTCATGCAGATTGCCCCCGAACAAGGTCAGTTTATGGCTTTTTTGGTACAGGCGATCGGGGCGAAAAAAACCCTAGAAATAGGGGTTTTTACCGGTTATAGTTCTCTAGTGGTAGCCTTAGCTTTACCCCCAGAAGGCAAGCTGATCGCCTGTGATCTAAGGGAAGAATATACCAGTATAGCCCGCCGTTATTGGCAGCAGGCCGGTGTCGCCGATAAAATCGATTTAAGAATTGCCCCGGCCCTGGAGACTTTAGATCAATTAATCGCCGGGGGAGAAAGTAATAGTTTTGATTTTGTCTTTATCGATGCCGATAAAAGTAATTATGATCCCTACTACGAACGGGCGTTACAATTGGTCAGAAGCGGCGGAATTATCGCCATCGATAATGTTTTTTGGTCGGGACGAGTAGCGGCGGCCGATAGCACCGATAATCGCACCAAAATTATCCGTTCACTTAATGCCAAAATTCAGCAGGATCAACGGGTCAATATCAGTATTATTCCTATTGGTGATGGTTTGACCCTGGCAATGAAAAAGTGAAGAAGTGGGGGAGAGTGGAAAAGCTTTTGCTCTTGCGGAAACCACCCAGGACAACGCTACATCCCTTAAGCTCCTTAACGACAGCACTAAGTTATAAGTTATCAGTTCAACGGAGAGGGTGGGATTTGAACCCACGTTAGGTGTGACCCTAGCACTAAGTTATAAGTTATCAGTTCAACGGAGAGGGTGGGATTTGAACCCACGTTAGGTGTGACCCTAAAGCAGATTTCGAGTCTGCCGCATTCAACCACTCTGCCACCTCTCCACAGGGTTTGAGTCTGGATTATTATTTTAACAGATTACTTGCCCTAGGATTGATTTTTTTTATGAATCAAGCTCCTTTTCTTCCAGTTAACCATCCCCAGCCTAACTTTCTCGACCGGTTAGGGAGTCTCTGGAAATTTTCCCGTCCCCATACGATTATCGGCACTTCTTTAAGTGTTTTAAGTCTGTATTTGATTGCTTTAGGCAATATTAGCGATTTTTTTAGCCATTGGTCGGTTTTATTGCTCACTTGGACTGCTTGTCTTGCGGGTAATGTCTATATCGTCGGTTTAAATCAGTTGGAAGACATCGACATCGATAAAATCAATAAACCCCAGCTTCCCCTAGCCAAGGGCGAATTTTCTCGGTTAACAGGCGGGTTGATCGTGGGTTTTAGCGGTATTTTAGCAATCATACTGGCTTTTATCGGTGGTTTTTGGCTGTTAATCACCGTGGGGATTAGTTTACTCATCGGTACTGCCTATTCCTTGCCACCAGTGCGGTTAAAACGCTTTCCCCTCTGGGCAGCCTTCTGTATTTTTACCGTCCGGGGTGTCATCGTTAATTTAGGTCTTTTTCGCCACTACAACACAGTTATTAATCAAAATCAGTCTATCTATCCCTCAGTCTGGGTTTTAACAGCTTTTGTTCTTGTTTTCACCGTTGCGATCGCTATTTTTAAGGATGTTCCTGACCTAGAAGGCGATCGCATTTACCAAATTACCACTTTTACCCTCCTTCTCGGCCCAGAAAAAATCTTAACAATTTCCCTATTGACAATTTCTCTATGTTATGCAGGGATGATTGCCGTCGGTCTCTTGGGGATAACGGGAATTAATTCTCCCCTGGCCATTGTCGCCCATCTGCTCCTACTTCTTCTTCTTTGGTGGCGTAGTCGCGGGGTAAATTTAGAAGATAAAAGCGAAATCAGCCGATTTTACCAATTTATTTGGAAATTATTCTTTCTAGAATACCTGATATTTCCCCTAGCTTGTTTACTATGAAAATATCTCCTTTTTTAGCGGCCATTCCCTTACTTTTGCTAGGTGGTACAAGCGCACCTAGCCAAGAAACGATCAATCCGCAATTATTAACTGGCAACCTTCGTTTAACCCTGAAACATGGCGTTTGGAAACTGTGGCAAGATAAACCCGTTTATCAAGATCTTACCCTAGATTTAAGATGCGATCGCGCTGTTTGTCAGCCATCGGTGTGGGGATACGCACCGAAATTCAATCAAGAAGTGGATCACCAAGGTACGGTAAAAACGATTAAATTAGACAATGCTTGGCGATTACAGGTGAAAATGAGGATTCAAAGTCACCCTTGGCAAGCGGAAGTCAGGGAAGCTATTTATAATATCGAAATTGTCCCCTACCAAGACCAACTTATCGGCAGTTATCAAGGCACTTTAGGGGGAAGAAGACGACATAGCCAAGTTAATGGCACAATTTCCCCTTTATGGCCTAATCCCGTCCCTAATCACCAACCCCTACAAGCGCGAGAACATCCCCGTTTAATCTTTCGCAAGTCAGAATTAACTAATCTCAGAGAAAAAGCGAAAACTCCCATCGGTCAAACTATTATCGCCCAATTAAACAACAGTTTACAGGAAAAAATTTATTACGATGGTTATGTGCCTAATGGTGGTTATCATGCCACAGGTCATTGTTTTTTAGCAATTTTAAATCAAGATAGAAAATCGGCAGAAACCGCCTGGGAAATTATCGAAAAAACCCGTAAAAATCGGGGCAGGAGAATCTTAGAACAATCGCCAATTGTTGCCGGAGTCGCTCTCGCCTACGATCTTTGTTATGATCTTTGGGGAGAAAAGCGCCAACGGGAAATTACTGGCTGGTTATCCAGTGAAAGTAAAAAACTTCTCAGTGGTTTACCCAAAGATGGCTGGAATGGAGACGCAGTTAGTAACTGGAATGCGCGGGCCAGAGGTGCGGCAGGATTAGCTAGTTTAGCGATTCTCAAGGAAGATTTACCGCCCGATCCTCTTTATTATCCCTCTGCACAGGTGGAAATGGCCAAACGTCACATCGAACGCTATTTTACCACAGCTATCGGCGATCGAGGATTTGGCACGGAAGGAGATTTATACACCACCGAACCCATGGTTCTCGCTGTTTTTCCTTTTCTGCAAGGGTATCGAAATAGTCTCGGATTAGACTTAGTAACTGGTTCCTCGGCAGCCCAATTGATCCCCCATTATTTAACCAGAATTGTCCCTAAAAATGGTCAATTATTGATTCCTGCTTATGGCAGACATCAGGTGTTTGTAGGAGTGTCTTTATTAACTATCGCATTGGGAATTACCGATAAATCATGGCTGCCAGCGCTAAAATGGCGATTACAAGGTCAAGAAAAACAACTTTTTCACCCCCATTATCCTCATATTGCCCCTTTTCTTCTCGCTGCTTATCCATCTAATCTTATTCCCGAAAATCCCGAACGCCAACTTTCCAGGGTTTTAGTTGATCAACAAAAGGGATTTTATGCTTTTCGTAATCGCTGGCAAAATGAAGAGGATTTTGTCGCTAGTATCTATCTTAAACAGCAACCTTTTGTGGGAGGATGGTCTTTTCCCGATGTCGCTAGTGTGAGAATTTGGGGACTAGGAGGACATTGGGCGAGTTTTGAGAGATCAAAAGGCGACTGGAACTCAGAAAATACCGTTACTTTCCCGAAAACCCCACCTTGGCGACAGGCAAAACCGATATCTTTTCAATCTAGTCCCGATGGTTCGGGAGTAATTACGTTAAAAACTGATAAAATTAGGGTTAAAGGAGCTAATAAACCCGTAGAAGTTGCTCTAGTTCGCTCTTTCGCCGTCGATTACAGTCTATCCTCTGGTTCCCCCGGATTATTCGTCTTGATGGATAAATTATTAGGTAAAGTCGATCAACCAGAATTTATTAATAAAACTTGGGTGATGAATACCCAGGGAAATGTTACTCTCGGAAGAAATAGTTTTACTATCACTCAAAATCGGGCAAATATGCAGGGAACTTTTATAACTCCCGTGACTTTAAAAGTCGAGAAAACTAATACAGGTGAGCGCATTTTAGCCACAGGTAGCGAGGAATTTTTTCTGGTGATGACCGTACAAAAAAGTCGTCCCCCAGCAGTTAAAATTATCGGTAAGGGATTAGATGCGATCGTGCAAATTGGCTCCCAGGAAATCTCAATTATCGACGGTGCAGTTAGATTAAAAGAGATGAATTTTCAAGAGCCATAAAAATTAGCAAGTGACCAAAGAAAAGTTAACAGCTGTCCAGGGGCATTTGTAAAGATGAAGACTATTTGAGCAATTATTGATGATATAATCAAGGTGGCTGACCAAAATAGCCCCTAAATTCAGAACTATCTAAATTGCATCTATAATTTCCGCCTAACTAAACAAACTATGACTAAATATTATCAAATCACCGTTCACAATCGTCAGACCGGCGAAAAATTTGTCACCACCGTTCCAGGGGATAACTATATACTGCACAGTCTGGAAAAACAGAGTCATCAATTACCCTTTTCCTGTCGCAATGGAGCTTGTACCAGCTGTGCGGTCAGGGTATTATCGGGAGATATCCATCAACCAGAAGCGATTGGACTATCGCCGGAATTAAAAGCCAGAGGTTATGCTTTGCTTTGTGTCAGTTATGCCCGTAGCGATATGGAAGTAGCCACCCAAGACGAGGATGAAGTGTATGAATTACAATTCGGTCGCTTTTTTGCCCGTGGGAAAGTGCGTTTTGGTTTACCCTTAGATGAAGAATAGATTAAGGATTAATCGTGCCAGATACCAGCAGCCAATTAGAAAAATACCTAGACATTGCCAGCGAAGCCGCCCTAGCGGCGGGAACAATTATCCTCGATAATTGGGGTAAAATCGAGACAATAGAAGAAAAAGGGCGATCGGGCGATTTAGTGACGGAAATAGATCGTCGAGCAGAAACAGAAATTCTCAAAATTATTGGCCGTCACTTTCCCGAACATGGGATTTTAGCGGAAGAATCGGGAAAAATGCAAGGGAGGGACAGCGAGTATCTCTGGGCGATCGATCCTCTCGATGGAACCACCAACTATGCCCACGGTTATCCCGTATCCGTCGTCTCTATCGGACTACTGATCGCAGGGATAGCAGCAGTGGGAGTCATCTATAACCCCTTTAGAAAGGAACTATTTCGGGCAGCCAGGGGTTTGGGGGCCACCCTGAACCGTCGTCCCATCCATGTCTCCCGGACGAGTGAACTAGAAAAAAGTTTACTGGTGACGGGCTTTGCCTATGATCGCTGTCAAACCCCCGATAATAATTATGCCGAATTCTGTTATCTGACCCATCTGACCCAAGGAGTACGCCGCAGCGGTTCCGCTGCCAAAGACTTAACTGATGTGGCCTGTGGGCGCTTAGATGGTTATTGGGAACGAGGGATTAATCCCTGGGATCTGGCCGCAGGAGTTATTCTGATCGAAGAAGCTGGGGGTAAAATTAGCGCCTACGATGAGAGTCCTTTTCTGATAGAAACGGGGCGAATCCTGGCCACTAACGGACAGATTCACACCCCCTTAAGCCAAGCTCTGCAAAAAGCCGCCTCTTGGAGTTTTCAGTTTTAATTCTTTTAATATTTATTGCGATTATCATTGTGATTAGAGTAGGATCAGCTGTATGCCTTTTCCGATTTCCCAGGGATTATTTCAATTTGATTTAATCGATCACTTCGCTGTTTTAGGAGTGTCGATCGATGCCGAACATGAGGAGATTCGCGAGCGCTACTTAAAAATTGCCTATAAACTTCACCCCGATACCTGTCGCATTCACACCCCCGCCGAAAGGGAACAGGCTAATCAGTTACTGGCAAAATTAGTTAACCCTGCCTACGAACATCTGGGCCGTGACCTATCTCGGGAAGAATTCCGGCTTATTTTAGCACAAATGGGCAAGGCAATGGCGAGAGATGCGGGTAAAATCACCATCAGTAGCGAACCGGCTAGAAAACTAGCCCAATCTAGCGCTAACTATGAATTAGCCTATCAAAAAATCCTGCAATCCTTGGCGATCGATCAATATACCGCCCTAGAAAATACCTATCAGAAAATCGCCCAACTCAGTGAACTCAATCTGGTTTATCTAATGTTAACCGAAGGTCAGGGCAACAAGAAAACCACCCGGAAAGTCTTTATCTCCCAAGGCAATCCTAACCAGTCCGAGTTAGTCGGGGCTACTTTCATCACGGCAGCCGAGGCTAAAGCCAAAGAATCGCCCCTAGAAGCCTATATTCGCCGCTCCCAAGCCTCTCTTGACCAAAATAACCCCGCCCAAGCTTTGCGAGAATTGCGCGATGCCCTGCGGCAAGAACCGGATAATGGCATCTGTCACGCCCTGATCGGTTTAGCCTACCTGCGACAAAATCAACTGTCCATGGCCCGGGTTCATATCAACCGGGCCTGGAAAACCAGCCCCCAAGATGCGACGGTGATTAGGTGCAAACGGGAACTAGATAAAGTAGTTAATCCTAATGTTGAAATGGAAGACCAGAAGGGACAAAAAAAGGAAGGGGATCGCAAGGGCGGTTTTTGGTCTCTATTTGGTGGTAAAAAGAAGAACTAGCTCATCCTAAATCCGTTTATTAAAAACTGATTTAGGATCACCGGAAAAAAGCTCCCCACTCCCCTCTCCTATCTCTATTTTGTTACTTTTTTCTTTTCTCTTGGGATAAGATTGTGATCGATCGAGTTTAGGGAATTTTTATGACCACGGAAAGTTTAGCGACTTCGGACGCAATAGAGTCAATGACCGATGAATTTCTGGCTAGTACAAGCAGTCACAAAGAAATGATTGAAACGGTTATTTCTACTCTGCAACAGAATGATACTGCTATGGTACAACACGCAGAAAAAGGTTATCTTTGGAAGTTTCAGTATGGTAGCGTTGAGGTGTTTGTGCAGTTAACCGGGGAAAGCGATGATGATTTTCTCACGGTGTGGTCTTCTGTGCTGAAATTGCCTGTTAAGGATGAATTGGGATTAACCCGCAAGTTATTAGGGATGAATTGTGCCGAAACCTTTGAATCTCATTTTGCCATTATGAATGATCAGGTGGTGGTGATTTCTCAGCGTACTGTGGCCGATTTGTCTGCTGGGGAGATTTCGCGAGCAATTACTCTCGTGGCGACGGTAGCAGATAATAATGATGAAATGTTACGAGAATCCTTTGGTGGCAGCTAAAATTTGGCGTTATATCCCTCCAATTATCTCATCGGCAGAGCTACAAATGGCGATCGATTCTTGGTTACTAGAGCAACACCGTTGTGGTCATCATCCCCCGACTCTGCGTTTTTATCAATGGTCGCCCCCAGCCATTTCCTTGGGCTATCATCAACGGCAATATCCCGATTTTTGGCGTAATTTGACTTGGCAAGGGCAAAAAATCTCCCTAGTTCGTCGTCCTACTGGTGGCCGGGCCGTACTACATCAGGGGGATTTGACTTATATGGTGGTAAATTCGGGGATGAAGGGGAATGTTAGGGAAGTTTACCGTCAAATCTGTCAATTTTTAATCACAGGCTGGCAAAATCTCGGTCTGGAATTGTACTACGGTGCTGCTGGCCGGGGATATATCCATTCTGCTAACTGTTTCGCTACAGCCACCGGTGCGGATCTAGTTGATAATTGGGGGCATAAATTTATTGGTAGCGCCCAACTGCAACAGGGTTCCTCGGTTCTCCAACATGGTTCGATGGTGCTAGAGCAAGATAATTCGCTGTTTGAGCAAGTTTTCGGCAGTGCTGCCCCTAAAAAGCTGAATTTAGCCCCAGATTTGACCCTAGAGACCCTTATCGCTACCCTGAAAACCGCCGCCGAGGATTGCTTTGATTGTCAATTGCTAGAACAACCCCTTGAGGATTGGGAATGGCGATCAATTAAAAAAATGAATATAAATACTCATTGACAAAAAAGTTTTTGTGTGTATTAAAAATCAATTATGAGTCAAGTTGTATAGATTTGTAATTTTTTGCTAATAATGAGTAAAGGTAGATAGAGGCCGCAAGGAACCAAAGTCTTACCGAACTCGAAATTATTGTCTAGCTTGTGCTAGTTTAAGAAACGTTAATCTTTTACGGTTTGTGAGGATTAACAGGCGATCGCAGCTAGGTTAGTCAAGCTAATCCAGTCAATCGAGCGCCCCATCTTATAAGACAATGGGAGTAATCCCAGACTCAAAAAAGTTAAGAAATCTTGCCCGTGATTTCAGTTAAGCAAGAGGAAAAATACCCATGACCATTGCTGTCGGACGCGCCCCAGAAAGAGGGCTGTTTGATGCTCTCGATGACTGGCTCAAAAGAGACCGTTTCGTCTTCATCGGTTGGTCTGGTTTACTACTCTTCCCCTGCGCCTTCATGGCCCTAGGTGGA
>NZ_JASJFE010000950.1:0-1462 GCF_030067735.1 Microcystis sp. M53598_WE2
CATTCTTGAGAAAAACGAGTTAACGGTTGATTCATGAGGTATAATCAGAAAATAAAAAACTTGTGTTTAGTTTATCATTATCAGGATAACCTATGATCATCTTAAAATTCCTACTTTATGCCCCTCAGGGTAAGCGCATCTTAACAATCCTTGACAAAATGAACTTTATATGGTTTGCCTACCCAGAGCGCGGTTCAGACATATTTGAGTAGAATTTGTCATCGCAGTTGAGATCATAACTATTCTGATTGACTGGTATGATTGCAAATGTGTAGAGGACAAGCAGCTGACAAAATTGGTCAATTGTCAATAGCGTTCTTTTAAAACCGTTGTTAATCTCGAAAAATCGCTAAATAGTCATTATGAAAGCCTACGAATATCATCACATTGTCAGTTTTCAAGAAACTAACTTAGTCGGTAATGTTTATTATGCCAATTATGTGCAATGGCAAGGTCGTTGTCGAGAAATGTTTCTCAAAGATAATGCCCCAGATATTATCACAGAATTATGCCAAGGATTAGCCTTAGTAACGGTTCGAGTATCCTGTGAGTATCTGTCCGAATTATTTGCCTTTGATCATGTTATTATTCGGATGCGTTTAGGAGAGATTAAACAAAACCGAATTACCATGTTATTTGAATATTGGCGAGTGACTGATGAAGGTGAAGAATTAGTAGCAAAAGGGGAACAACAAACAGCCTGTATGCGACGAGAGGATGGTGAAACCAGACCCACTCCAATTCCTGCTCAACTGAAATTAGCTTTAGAGAACTATCACATCCCGATCTAAAGGATAACCCGAGGAATGTGAGATAAAAATAACCGATAAAAAATGACTCTCCTAGACTGGTTATAGCCAATTAGTGGTTTAAATGAGCTTAACCCGAAACTTCCGCAGCTTTCATTTATCCCAGTATGAGCCGACTCCTGTTGAGGCGGCTTGCCTAGATGACCACACTACCCGTAAACCTTTTCAAACATACTCTAAAAAATATCGGCAGGATCGGCATATTGGAGCTTATTAATAGCCGTGGCTCCAGCAATCAAGGACATGAGCAAGGTTAAACCAAAGACGAATATTGCTCTAGTAGGGGTCATTTCAATGGGAAGTAAGGTGTATTTTTGGGTAAAATAATACTGAATCATCCCTAATAAAAAGCCAGGAATATAACCCAATACTGCAATAATCAGAGCTTGCTGAAAGACGAGCCACAGAAGATAACGATTGTGATATCCCATTGCTTTTAGAGTTGCATATTCTGCTAAGTGTTCTGCAACATTGGTATAAAGAATTTGATAAACAACCACAATCCCGACCACTAATCCTAAAAATACCCCCAAATTAAAAATAAAACCAATAGCTGTACTGGTTGCCCAATAATTTTTTTCAAAGTTAATAAACTCTTGCTTGCTTAATATTTTGACATCTTTCGGCAAATATTTCTTTAACTTTTTGAGTAA
>NZ_JASJFE010000527.1:0-2621 GCF_030067735.1 Microcystis sp. M53598_WE2
AAACGCCTTGGGAGAGTCCGACCTCTGGATTTTCAGTGGAGACATTGAGAATCTAAGTTGTCTCGTTGAACAAGGAATTTCTAACAGCGATGTGGAAAGAATCCCCCGTCACAGCGTAGCTTGACGGTGGGAGTATGTTAATCCTAAGTATTTTTATTGTCTATGGCCTGTCATTTATCCCTCAATCAACTAGCTCAATTATTGTCCTTACAAGATAATGGTGACATAAGTTTTAGTCCCGATAGTTTAGTATCTGGCATTAATACTGATAGCCGTAGTATTGAGTCAGGACAAGCATTTTTGGCCTTAAAAGGTGATAATTTTAATGGTCATGATTTTATCGATATGGCTATCGAAAAAGGAGCGGCAACCTTGATTGTCGATCAGCCAGTTTCGGTAAATTCCTCTAGTAATATTCCTGTATTCCTAGTCCATAATACCCTAGAAACCTATCAGCAATTAGCCCATTGGTGGCGGAATCAATTTACTATACCCGTGATTGCTATTACGGGATCGGTGGGGAAAACCACGACTAAAGAATTAATCGCTTCGGTATTAGCAACCCAGGGAAAGGTACATAAAACCCTGGCTAATTATAACAATGAGATCGGAGTGCCGAAAACTCTCCTCGAACTGGATGAAACTCACAATAGTGCCGTAATCGAGATGGGAATGCGGGGACGGGGAGAAATTGCCCTGCTCGCTCAAATCACCCGACCGACGATCGCGGTGATTACTAATGTGGGAACTGCTCACATCGGTCGTTTAGGGTCGGAAGCAGCGATCGCAGAGGCCAAATGCGAGTTATTGGCCGAGTCGCCTTCTAGTAGTATAGCTGTTCTTAACTACGATCACCCTTTACTTACCGAAACAGCTAAACGGGTATGGCAGGGGGAAACAATTACCTATGGCTTCTCTGGCGGCGATATAGTCGGGGAATTACTGGATTTAACTACTTTACGAGTAAATGGACTAGATTTTAACTTACCTTTATCCGGTCGTCATCATGCTTTAAATTTTATGGCGGCCTTGGCCGTAGCGAAAATTTTAGGCATCGATTGGACTTCTTTGCAAGAGGGAATTAAAGTTAATTTACCCAGTGGTCGGGCCAAACGTTACCAATTAGCAACCGATATCCTACTCCTCGATGAAACCTATAACGCGGGTCTAGAATCAATGTTAGCGGCCTTGGATTTACTGAAAGCTACCCCCGGTCAGCGTCATATTGCTGTTTTAGGCACGATGAAGGAGTTAGGGTCTTTTTCGGAGCAATTACATCGCCAAGTCGGTGAGAGGGTGCAAAAACTAGGCATAGATCGCTTGTTTGTCTTGGTAGATGACCCGGAAGCTAAGTTTATTGCTGAGGCGGCTACTGCGGTCGATTGCGAATGTTTTCAAACTCACGCAGATTTAATTAATCGTTTAAAGGAAGTGATCGATTTCGGCGATCGCATTTTATGTAAAGCTTCCCATTCCGTCGGTTTAAATCGGGTGGTGGAGGAGTTAATTCAGTGATATTGGGAGTTAGGGAATAGGTGTTAGAGAAGAGAGCATTTTTTAGCAAGAATAGCCGATTAAAAACTGTTTTTTCAGCGATTTTAGTCCTAGTTTTCTTTTTTTCGGCCGTTCAAGTCTCTTTTGCCCAAGAATCGAGACGACTGGATACTTATCTCCCGGATCTCAGTGGTTTAGCTTGGGTAGAAGCGGATATTTTTCTAGGGGTTCACGATGCCAAAAATAAGGGCAAAAACAGTGATCCATCTCAACCAAGGCTGAGTCTTTTACAGCTGCCTACAGAGGAAAAACCGCTATTATGGCAGGTTTTAAGGGTAGATTGGCCAAATCCAGAGGGATTGAGTAACGATCTCGAAAGTATTACTTCTATCCCAGAAACTAATTTATTTTTGTTGGCTGAAAGTGGCGAGAAAAAACCTTTTCAAAGACTATTTTTAGTAGCATATAACCAGCAAAAAGTCAAGATAGTTGAGCAAATAAATTGGCCGATCGCGGTGGAAAATGTAGAGGCGATCGCTGTTAGTCGGCAAGGCGATCGTTATCTATTTATCTACGCAGAACGGGCCGATAGTCAAGAGAGTACAAAGATTCGCTGGACGGATATCTCCTTCAATCCCTTAAAATTCGGGGAATTTCAGTCGGTAACTTTTCGGAGTCCTTTTGGTAGTGGTAAAAATATTCGCCTCATCTCCGATTTAGCCGTAGATAAGCAAGGTAATATCTACATAGCTTCCGCTGACGATCCAGATAGTGCGGGAGTGTTTAGAAGTGCTGTTTACCGTATCGGTCAAGTTACAGCCGATAATAGCCTAATTATTGCCCCTAATCCCCAAAAAATTGCAGAAATCGACGGCTCCAAAGTGGAAGCGGTGACTACCAGAGAATCTCCTAGAGGTAAAGTAGAAGTCTTTATCGGTACAGATGATGAGAATTATGGCGGTTTTATGCGACCTCTGCTGTTAGATAATTACTCGCAGCTAGAAATCCGCTAGACCGCAGCATACTTTGTGCTTTTTGTCAAAAAAACTTTTTTTTTGCAATAAAACTACACAAAAAAAAGATCATCGTTGTGGGTGAAATTGACTCATTTACCTGTCTTAATTAGG
>NZ_JASJFE010000367.1:0-1644 GCF_030067735.1 Microcystis sp. M53598_WE2
ATCCATCTTCAATTTAATTATAACTACTTATCAGTTATCAGTTAATTTTTTTCTGGTTTTCTTTGTGGCTAATTATCTTCACAACACACAGTCTAATTTAATTACTCATGGTTAGTAACCCATGCAGGCGTTGGGTTTCATGCTTCAACCCAACCTACGTTCATCTTATATTTAATTACACCCACCCACTTAAGTTAATTACTCATGGTTAGTCCTTTACTGGAACCCTTTCGAGAAGTCTATCGCAATTTGGAACTTTTACCCCTGCGATCGGATAAAGAATTACAGCGTTTTGCTGTCAAATACGGCACAGAAATTATCGAAGAATTAGAACAATTGGTAGAAGATAGTCCTTCGGAAGACGGAAAAATTATTCTAGCAGGACATCGGGGTTGTGGTAAGTCAACCCTACTCTACGAATTTAAAAGAAAGTTAGATGATCGCTATTTTGTTGTTTTCTTCTCGATCTCAGACACGATCGAAATGTCAGACGTAAATCATGTTAATATTTTATTCTCGATCGCCGTTCAGATGATGTCAGAAGCGGAAGCCCAAAATTTAACTATTAAAGATTCTATTAAAAAAAGCTTTTATCAATGGTTTGCTGAACAAATCCGCACGGAAACCAATCAAGCAGATGCCACTATCGAAACAGGTTTTAACTTTTCTTCTTTACTAGCTCACATTAAAGGAATTCTCAAGATTAATTCGACTATTCGCGAGGAAATTAAACAAAAGTATGAGCGGAGAATTACCGATCTAGTTGCCCAAATTAACATTATAGCCAGTGTGATCGAGTCCCAAAGTCAGAAAAAAATCTTAGTAATTGTTGATGACATTGATAAAATTGACTTAGCACAGGTAAGGGATATTTTTCAATCCCATATTAAAGCGATTAAATTGCCCGGTTTTCGGATTATTATGACTATTCCGATCGCCGCTTTAAGAGAAGTAGCTTTAAAGGCAACTCTCGAAACAGAAATCAATAATCAGATCGTGAAAATGCCTGTATATAAACTCTTTAAACAGGGAGAAATTAATTCACCTAATGCTATACCCGATCCGCAAATTATTGCTACTTTAACCGAGATTATCACTAAGCGCATCGATTCCGATTTAATCGATCCTGACACCCTCGAAAAAATTTGTCTTTATAGTGGGGGAGTATTACGAGAATTAATTCGCATTACTAATGATTGCTGTCGGGTTTGTTTGCGATCGGTTCGTCGTTATCCCGATGATAATACCCTAAAAATTGATCAAGCTGTTTTAGAACAATCAATCACAGAACTTAGTCTCGATTTTGCTGAAAGTATCGGTACAGCAGATGAGGAAATTATTAAAACTGTTTATGAAAAGTTAAACCCGAAGGATCTCAAGGATCAAAATTTTCTAGATCTGCTGCATGGTTTATATATTTTGGAATACCGCAATGGCGATCTCTGGTATAACGTGCATCCGATTGTGGTTGAGTTAATGAAAAAAAGAGGAACAATTTGAATGGGATAAGTAAGTAGTTATAATTAAATTGAAGATGGATCCCCCCTTGATCCCCCCTTGATAAGGGGGGTGCGGATCACTCCTTGATCCGTAGGATTGATTCATAAATCAACCCTACCTAATGGGGGTATCTGACAGTTTTTA
>NZ_JASJFE010000176.1:0-3129 GCF_030067735.1 Microcystis sp. M53598_WE2
GCTTCCCAGATTAAAACAAAGTCCAGGTTAAATCAGCATCAGTCAAGTCCACATCTTCTAAAATTGCCCCGCGCAAATCGGCATAACTGAGATCCGCACCCCTGAAACTGGCCCCGGTGAGATCGGTAATAAATCCGTCTCTTTCGGGACTAGCACGAAAATTAACCAGGCAAAGTCGGCAATCAGCGAAATTAGCTCGATATAACAGGGAGCCACTCAGATTGGCATAGTTGAGATCGGCTCCGCAAAAGTTAGTTTTGCCTAAGTCCGTGCGTTGGTCGGAAGTGGAGCGAAAATCCGTATCGATTAATACGGCCTGCTGGAGATTAGCACTGTTGAGATTAACACCGTTTAAGACTGCTTTGGTTAAATAAGTGGCTTCTAAATTGGCTTCGATGAGATTAGCCCCGCTTAAGTCCGCATCTCGTAAACAAGCTCGATAAAAGTCCACTTGACTTAAATCTGCTCCCCAGAGAATCGCCTCACTTAAATCCGCTTCTCTCAACAGCGATCGCGCAAGGCGTATTTTTCCTAACCGCGCCTGTCGCAGATCGGCACGGCAAAAATTGACTCCTGGGAGGGCAATATTAGTTAAGTCGCTTTCCCGCAAATTAATCCCCCGAAAATCTCTTTCTCCCTCCCGATAGCGTTGACAAAGTTCTTCTAGGAGCATGGAAATTTTTTCTATATCATAATTGAGGCAAAATGTCAAGGGTTTGGTAATTTTTATTTAGGGAGATGGAAAGTTGGCAGACTCTCGAATTCTCGGGCCCGTTGACGCATTTGCTGACTAATGCGATCGCAAACCACCTTACAGAGATCATAGATCACGGGGTCGGTAATTTGATAGTAAACGCTGACTCCTTGGGGTTGCCGCGAGATAATTCCCGCTTGGGTTAAAGCTTTCAGGTGTTTGGAGAGATTGGCCTGGCCTAGTCCGGTAGCTTCAGCGATTTCTTTACCATTCATCGCGCCTAATTGCAAGCAACTGAGAATCTGTAGGCGACTGACTTCCGACAGGACTTTGAAATAGTCCGCCACCGAAGCGAGGACGACGCTAGAGGTTTGGGGGGAGAAACTGTCCAACATAGGTAGGTAATAAAGTGACCAGTTAAAAAGGCTGACAATAGGTTATCGTTTAAAACTTTATAACTATTGACTACTATAGTTTAACTGGAGAGGTAACTAGAGTCTAGTCTGCAAGCTCGATCGAGATTGGGTCATTCAGGAATCTACTGCTGCAAGAGTGCCTCCTAGCTCCACCAACAGACTTTTTCAGCAAACCCTAATTATCACCGAGCATGGTACTGATTAACTGCCGGACCGTAGTGCTAGGATGGTTCTCCAAATTGCTTGGTAAAGCCCATTCTGAGTCAAGATAGGACATCTTCAGTAAATCTCTCACTTGTTTTGATTTAGCTTGTCCTGTACTTTGAGCAACCCCAAAAGCCTGATAAAGTTCTGTGGCCGAAATGTGGGGATTTTGAGTAGGATCGAAGAGAAAATTGACCATTCCTAGGGCGTGAGTAATGCCAGCAGCCCAGGAATTAGCCTTACCTTTTTCTAGGGGAGAGGGACGCTTACGAGCTAAAGTTGCAGTTAATTGGCGAATAAGTTGGGCGTATTCTTCATTAAGATATTGAGCGGCAAATTTATCGGTAATAGCGGTAATTTCTTGATATTTGACCTGCATTGCCTTGGGAACATTTTCCGATTTAGAAACAGCTGGAAGCGTTTTTTTCGATGTTGCTGCCGCTTGCTGTTTAGCACGTTGTTCAGCATTATATTTTTCTTGAAAAGCTGTTAAACCCTCCTGACTGGTGATATCAAAACCCTGCTGATGCGCTTGTAACAAGAGATTTTTCATAAAACCGGCACTGTTGGGATCGTTCATCAGTTGACCAAAGCGATCGCCTAATTGCTCTAAATATTTAATAATAGCTTTAGCCTGAGTTAATTTATATTCTCGTCCCAAAAATTGCCAAAAACTAATTAATTCAGGGATAGCATCTTCCGTTTCCGTCGGATCGAGGATAGTAATTTTGCGTGGTAAAATCTTCTCCATTAAGATTTGCACATCTGCCTTAGTCATGGTAGCAAGGGTATAACCTTCATAGAGATAGCCACACTCGATCAAGGTGGCAATCCAACCACCACCTTCTTCTTTTTCTTGATAATAGGCCTCTCCCTCTGGCGAATTGATATATTCTTCGATCGCTCCAGTAATATAATCTTCTAATAAGGGTTCGGCTTCATCGTAGTCTAAATTATCTAATTGTCGGATATTAAAAGTCATAACTCTAGTTTTCCTCCGAGGCTTTCCTTTAATTTTAGGGGATTAGCTGACCGACGACCAAACTGACGCTAAAATAGTCTTTGCTGTCCGGGGTTGTTGCTTGCTCCTGACGGTGGTTGTAACCGGTAACTGAACATGACTTCGATTCGTCAACTGCATCAACAACTCGTTAATAAAGAAAAAACAGCCGTCGAAATCGCTACAGAATTTCTCGCTCGTATTCAAGCGCTCGAACCACAAGTAAAAAGCTTTCTCCATTTAACCCCGGATTTAGCCCTCGCACAAGCCCAAAAAGTGGACGAGAAAATCGCCAGGGGTGAATCTCTGCATCCGTTGGCAGGTATTCCCATCGCATTAAAAGATAATCTCTGCACCAAGGGTATCCCCACCACCTGCGCTTCTCGGATTTTAGAGAATTTTGTCCCCCCCTACGAGTCCACCGTTACCCAAAAATTACGAGATTTAGGGGCAGTTATCGTCGGTAAAACCAATTTAGACGAGTTTGCGATGGGTAGTTCCACGGAAAACTCTGGTTATCACGTTACCGCTAACCCTTGGGACTTATCCCGGGTGCCGGGAGGCTCTTCGGGGGGTTCAGCTGCGGCTGTGGCCGCTCAAGAATGCGTGGTGGCCCTAGGATCGGATACCGGTGGCTCAATTCGTCAACCGGCTTCGTTTTGTGGCGTTGTTGGGCTAAAACCGACCTATGGCTTAGTTTCTCGCTTTGGTTTGGTGGCTTACGCTTCTTCTCTCGATCAGATCGGTCCCTTTGGTCGTACCGTAGAAGATGCGGCGATTTTATTACAAGCGATCGCAGGTTACGATCCCCAAGA
>NZ_JASJFE010000677.1:0-4719 GCF_030067735.1 Microcystis sp. M53598_WE2
AAGTCCTTTCCCATTAATTATGGGTGGGAATTTCCCGGAATCAAAAAAGGGGGTTAGTGGGGAGTCAGACCAAATATAGGTTACACTTCAACTTTAAATGAGAAACGCTGTCATTCTTTGTAGGGAATATGACTAGACAAACCGCTAATCTCGGACAAACAGGAATTGCCGTCAGTGCCTTGGGAATTGGGACTTGGGCATGGGGAGATAAACTATTCTGGAACTATGGCAAGGAATACGGAGCTAGTCAGGTAGAGGAAGCCTTTAAAGCGGCAGTAGAGGCAGGAATCACCTTTTTTGACACTGCCGAAGTCTATGGACTGGGGGAATCGGAACGACTCTTAGGAAAATTTACGCAAGAGACTGATATTCCCATCGATATTGCCAGCAAATTTGCCCCCGTACCGTGGCGATTGGGGGCGAATGCGGTTCATAATGCCATTACCGAGAGCTTAAACCGTCTAAAAACCGATAAAATGGCCCTTTACCAAGTACATTGGCCCTTCACCTTCCTAATTAGCCAAGAAACCCTAATCAATGCCCTAGGGGAAGAAGTAAAAAGCGGCCGGATTGGTTCCGTGGGTGTAAGTAATTATTCCGCCGAGCAAATGCGTCAAGCAAGCCAGATTTTGGCGAAAAAAGAGGTTCCCTTAGCGGTCAATCAGGTGCAGTATTCGCTTTTGTATCGCAAAATAGAAACTAAGGCAATTTTAGCCACGGCCAAGGAATTAGGTGTCACCATCCTCGCCTACAGCCCCCTCGCTCAAGGACTACTGACGGGTAAATATAGCCCAGAAAGCCAGAATTTGCCCGATGGAGCCAGAAAAGTTGACTCGCGGTTCAAAAAAGAAGGTTTGGAGAAAATAGCCCCAATTTTAAGGGTAATGCAAGAATTGGGCGTAAAATACCAAAAAACCCCCGCACAAGTCGCCCTCAATTGGTTAATCGCCCAAGGGGATGTAATTCCCATCCCGGGGGCAAAAACTGCGGCCCAAGCGAGGGAAAATGCCGGGGCCTTAGGATGGAGTTTAGAAGCGCAAGAGGTGACGCAATTAGAACAGATGAGCCGGCCTTGGCTGTAAAAATCAAAACTTTTGATTTTTGATCACCATTCTGGAAAAAGTCTCTAACTTTTTGGTGATCAAGATTAAAACAGGCTACAATCTTTGCATACTGCTGTACTACTTAAGAAAACTGGGGAGAAAATTAATGGCGACAATGACAAGTAATCCCGATCGAGATAAGGCCTTAGGTTTAGTCTTAAATCAAATCGAGCGCAACTTTGGCAAAGGTTCGATCATGCGTTTGGGAGACGCCACCCGGATGCGGGTGGAAACCGTGCCTAGTGGTGCTTTAACCCTAGATATGGCTTTGGGTGGCGGTTTACCGAAAGGCCGCATCGTCGAAATTTACGGGCCGGAAAGTTCTGGAAAAACCACCTTAGCCCTCCATGCGATCGCAGAAGTGCAGAAAGCTGGGGGAGTGGCGGCCTTTGTCGATGCGGAACACGCTTTAGATCCCACCTATTCGGAAGATTTAGGGGTAGATATCAATAATTTACTGGTGGCACAACCGGATACGGGGGAGGCTGCCTTAGAAATAGTTGACCAGTTAGTGCGTTCTTCGGCCGTGGATATCGTTGTCATCGACTCGGTGGCCGCTTTAGTGCCGCGGGCGGAAATTGAGGGGGAAATGGGGGATAATCAGGTGGGTTTGCAGGCCCGTTTGATGAGTAAAGCCCTGCGAAAAATTGCCGGTAATATTGGTAAATCGGGTTGTGTGGTGATTTTCCTCAACCAACTGCGGCAAAAAATCGGTGTCACCTACGGCAATCCTGAAGTGACCACTGGAGGAACGGCCTTAAAATTTTATGCCTCGGTACGTTTAGATATCCGTCGCATTCAAACTTTGAAAAAAGGCACGGAAGGGGAATACGGAATTCGGGCTAAAGTTAAGGTGGCTAAAAATAAAGTCGCGCCTCCTTTCCGGATTGCTGAATTTGATATTATCTTCGGTAAAGGCATTTCCCAAGTGGGTTGTATGCTCGATATCGCCGAACAAACTAACGTGGTTACTCGTAAAGGGGCATGGTATAGCTATAATGGCGAAAATATTGCCCAGGGTCGCGATAATGCCGTTAAATATCTCGAAGAAAGGCCAGAAGTAGCGGCAGAAATTGAGAAGTTATTGCGGGATAAATTAGACATGGGTTCGGTTCCTTTCCCCACGGAACCGGCCGACGAGGACGATGAGGACGAGCTGGAACCAGAAATCTAAAAGAAGAGGGTTTTAGGTCTTGGTTATCCCCCTATTTTGGGGGATTTTTTAGCTTCAGAATCGATAGATTTAGCGGCTTCTAACCATGATTGTAAACCTTTTTTAGTCGGTGTTCCTCTAGGGGTAAAAGTCCATATATCTCGTTTATGTTGGGGTCCGTAGCTGATATGAATCGGGCGATTAATTCCGTAAAAATAGAGAGAATCAAAGGGTAATTTTTGGGTTAAAATCCAATCGATCAGGCGATCGCTAGTTAAATCGATAATCCGAAAATCACAGGCTGCCCCCAATCGCTGACAATAATATTGACCTTTTTGATTAATTTCGTGGGCGCAATGTTGATCACGACTGGGATCGATTCTACCGTTTTTTAAGCCAGTGATTGGGTCTTTTTTTTGGAGAAATTTTCTCAGATCATTGGAACAAAATCCATAGGTTAATTGGAATTTTTCTCGACCAAAGTTATCAATAATTGGATCGATAATAAAGTGAGCGAGATTTTGCCAAGCGGTTATCGTTGCGGGATTTTTTGGGTAGGGATCGACTTGTGCTGCGTACTTTTGATAGGTTTGGGAACAGGTAGATAATTCTTCTAGGGTTAAATATTTACCAATTAACATAATCAGTTATCAGTTTTTTAGCTATATCCTATCACCAGATTTAGCTATTTTGCCAAAGCTGCTTTTTTGCGACCATAATAAACAGCGACAAAAGCGCTGACATACATCCATAAACTATAGACAATTGCGGGAATGGCCAGATCGGGATTCTTTAATAAACCGGCAGTGATGCCAATAGCTAAAGTGCCGCTTTGAATACCCACTTCAATTGCAATACAAATTCTTTGGGGAATAGTTAATTGAAATAAACGACCACTGAAAAAGCCAATTAGGGAAGCAATCGTATTTAAAATGATCACTGCGATGCCAGTTTGAGCGATAAATAAAGGTAAACGTTGCCATTCTCTCAGGATTAATAAGAAGATAATAACCGCTAGAAAAATCACGGCTAAACGATTAGTTATCGGTTCCAGACTTTTGGCCCGTAAAGGGAAGTAATGGCGGATAGTCATACCCATAACCAGGGGTAAAACTATAATCAAAAATATCTGCGCCATAGTGGAACCAATGGGTAGGGAGATGGCGGCACTTTCACCCATAAAATGCTGGAGAATGAAACTAGCTAAAAAAGGTATTGTGAAAATGGTGATGATGCTGCTAAAAGCGGTTAAAGTAACAGAAAGGGCCACATCTCCCTTAGCTAAATAGGTTAAAACATTGGAGGAAGGACCGCCGGGGCAAATGGCGACAATCATTAAACCGACGGCAATTTCTGGCCGGAGAGGCAAAAGAGAAGCAATAATAAAGCCGACGATCGGTAGAATAATAATTTGATTGACTAAACCGATCAGGACTGCTTTGGGATAACGGGTGATACGCTGAAAATCGGCGAGAATTAATCCCAATCCCATGCCTAACATTAAAACGCCTAGGCCAACGGGTAAGAGGATATTAGTAAAAAAGTCGGCTTGCATGGGATAAAAGCGGAGAAGATGAGCTTATTTTCCCATAAATTGACTGGTTTATTCGTGTCCCTAGTTACCGATTTTGCTGACTAAAAAACCCCCGGTGTGCAGGGGAGATTAAATTGTAGGAGAAATCCAAACCTTGGCGATTTTAGTCCAGTTTCCCTTCCCGCTCCGGGATGATATCCCCGTCCTACTTCAGTTGCTTGGTGGCAACCATGGGATCACAGCTAGGGAACTGCCGATGCGACTGCCACTTTCGACATCAGCAATGCCTAGGGAATGTTGCCGCAGGACTTCCATCAAAAATAACGAGGGCAAATTTTCCTTCTAAATCCCGCAGTCCTTGAATTCCTTTCTGTTGATAAATTGCTAGGGCGATCGAGGTGGTAGATTTTTGGTGAACGATAGGTGAGTTTTTGCGGTGTTTTCCCTTCTAGATCGAGGGACAGTTTTTTGTCATCTAAGTTGTGTGTAAACATAGCAACCCTCCAGATCTCTACAGTTCTATTGTACCTTTATCCCTGGTTCGAGTGCCGGGGACTGTAATAATGTGTATTATTCGTCAGACAAGACTGAACCGTTGTTTGTTTTAAAGGTAGTCGCAAGTGTAAGCGGATTAATTTTCCTTAGCTTGTTGACCGATTCCCTCAGCACGATTACCGGTTTACTCTTTGCCTCTTTGTGCGATCAAGTTCGAGGATTTGTCTGGGGTAAAGTAATTGATAAAGTAGCTAATTTCCCCGATATCACTCTCTTTGATAATACCGATTGATTGCCCTTAATTAAGTTAACGGAAAAAGGGTTAAATTCTCTAGAATAATTATCCTGAGAATTGGTCATTTTTGAGGAACCGACAGCCTCCCCTGCTGCTAATGCAGAATAGGAAATCTATCAATAGTAATTAGGGTTTGCTG
>NZ_JASJFE010001065.1:0-3358 GCF_030067735.1 Microcystis sp. M53598_WE2
AGCTCTATACAGCTTAAATAAGATGGTAGTTTTGGTGTCTTTGAATGTTTAAACTCAATTACCTCTTGATTTCTTTTGATCAAAACCTCTTGATCTTTTAAAAGAGTTTCACTAATTATACTAACCCTATTTTCGCCGTCATTACCATTGACTTCATCTTCTTCAATCTTGATGAGAGAACGAGCTTTTCTAACCTCAAATTCACCCAACCAATGATAACGAACATGATCATTGGTTAAAAGTTCTACATCCCATTTTACTCCATTTATAGACTCACCGTTAGCGATTCTTTTTAAATTACTAATAGCCTTTAAAATCGAGGTTTTTCCTGCACCTGAGATACCAACTAATAAATTCAAATCTGGAAAAAATTTGCAAGAATCTATACTTAATCCAGAGGATAAATCTTGATAGGATAATCTCAAAAGTTTCATAATAATTCCCCACTGCTAAAACTAAAAAGGGTGAGTTAATTCTCACCCCAAGATTTTACTGAGGATCGAGTTTTAGGACTGCCATAAATGCCTCCTGCGGGACATCAACAGTTCCGATCGCTTTCATCCGTTTTTTCCCTTTTGCTTGTTTGTCTAAAAGCTTTTTCTTGCGGCTAATATCACCACCATAACACTTAGCTAAGACATCCTTTCTTAAAGCGGGAATATGTTCACTAGCGATAATTTTAGAACCAATAGCTGCTTGAATGGGAACCTTAAATTGATGCCGGGGAATCAATTCTTTTAACTTTTCGGTTAAAGCGCGACCAACATAATAAGCTTTATCCCGGTGAACGATCATCGCTAAAGCATCAACGGGATCACCATTGACCATAATATCTAATTTAACTAGCTCATTTTCCCGATAGCCAATTAATTGATATTCCATACTAGCGTAACCGCGCGATCGAGACTTTAATTGATCAAAAAAGTCCGTCACCACTTCTGCTAAAGGTAACTCATAAATCAAAGCGGTGCGAGTTTTAGTAAAATAACGCATATCCTTGAAAACTCCCCGACGACTTTGACATAATTCCATCAAAGCACCTACATAGGTTTCGGGAGTAATCATTTCCACTTGGATATAAGGTTCCTCAATTTTTTCCCGTTTTTGTGGGGAAGGTAACAAACTGGGATTATCCACTTCGACAATTTCCCCATCGGTAGTAGTGACCTGATAAACTACCGAGGGAGCAGTGGTAATTAAATCTAAGTTATATTCCCTTTCTAGTCTTTCCTGCACGATTTCCATGTGTAGCAGTCCCAAGAAACCGCAACGGAAACCAAAACCCATGGCACTAGAAGTTTCCGGTTCGTAGGATAGAGCTGCATCGTTTAATTTTAACTTTTCCAGCGCATCTTTGAGATCGGCGTACTGATCAGCATCGGTGGGGAATAATCCGCAGAAAACCATCGGTTTTGCTTCCGTATAACCGGGTAAAGGCTCTTGTGCTGGTTTAGCGGTTAGAGTAATCGTATCACCCACCCGGGCATCAGCAACAGTTTTAATTGCGGCTGCCAGATAACCCACTTCTCCCGCGTGAAGTTCATTTACCTGTACCTGTTGCGGTGATAAAATTCCCAATTCATCAATAACAAATTCTTTACCGGAAGCCATAAAACGAATTTTATCGCCCTTTTTCACCCGACCATCCATGACGCGGAAATAGACAATTACCCCTCGATAAGCGTCGTAATAACTATCAAAAATTAAAGCTCGGAATGGTTCTTCGAGGGTATCTTGGGGAGGGGGAACTAATTGGACGATCGACTCTAGAATATCATTAATACCGATCCCAGCCTTAGCCGAGGCCCGAATCGCCTCACTACAGTCTAAACCCACCACTTCCTCGATTTCCGCTGCGACTCGTTCCGGTTCGGCACTGGGTAGGTCGATTTTATTTAAAACTGGGATAATTTCGAGGTTATTTTCCAGCGCTAGGTAAACATTGGCTAAAGTTTGCGCCTCTACTCCTTGGGACGCATCCACAACTAATAAAGCTCCCTCGCACGCCGCTAGAGACCGAGAAACCTCGTAGGAAAAATCCACATGGCCGGGGGTGTCAATCAGATTGAGAACGTATTTTTGACCATCCTTAGCGGTATAATCCATGCGTGCCGCTTGTAACTTGATGGTGATACCTCGTTCCCGTTCCAAGTCCATATTATCGAGAAATTGTTCTTTCATCTCCCGTTGGGCTACGGTTCCCGTAATTTGCAGGAGGCGATCAGCGAGAGTTGATTTACCATGATCGATATGAGCGATGATGGAAAAATTGCGAATGCGAGAAACGGGAACGTCAGTCATCGTGGTTCACTGTTGGCAAAAGTCAGGGGTTTATAAAATTTTAGATTCCTTAATTCATTGTAGAGGTAAAGTCTCTAAGGCTGGAGCAAAAGTGAAAAGTAAAAGGTAAAAAAAGCTAAACTGCAAGTATAGTCAGGGTTTTGACCTTAGCTTTCCCTCTCGGCATCCACAGAAAACTATGGTCAGTTTGAGTATGGGGACAAAATCAGGCAAAGGGCAATGGCTAAGGAAAGGCTCTATGATTTGTCCAAATCGGATTACTATAGATAAACTCTTGGATGAGAATCCTCGACTGACGGGTAGAATGATAGATAGCAATCATTAATAGAGCTTATGAACGACAATGCTACACCGACTCAGCGCACGGCGGAGAAAGTTGAAATCGCTATTCACCTTGACTCGGAAGTTTTAGAACAGATTAAACACCTGACTAACGATCCTAGTCGCATTATCGAAACAGCGATTAAACAGTGGCTAAGAGGAGAGAAACAACCGGATGAGGACTTAACCCGCCATCTTCGACGCAATCCTCCCGTACCACCCAAAGGGGAATGGAATGACTAAGATTTTTCAGTCTCTAATAGGTTATTTCCCGACGGAGAGACTGAAATATTTTCTTAGGTCAACCATTGATGGTAATTGAGATTTTTTCCCCAACTAAGCTGGTCATACTAAATTCGTTGAGTATAGGCTAGATATCAGGACAGGCAAAAGGGGGAATAGATAATCAGTCTTTAATAACTGGATTTAGGATCATTTTGCTTGGGTACTGACAGGAGGAACAAAACTGATGCAGATAGAAATTCAAGGAGCCGATGCTATCAAAGTTGCTCAGGATATCCTAGAGATGGAAGGGGTGCAAGGCAGCTACGAAGTTATCTCCGAAGTGGAGAGAGAGGGAACCCTTGCCACCATCGCCACCATCATCGGCATTATTAGCGGAACAATCGCCATCGCTGAGAAATTGTACCAATTAAAGCGAAAAATTGACTCTCCTGAAACCCCGAAGATCGAACGGGTGTTGATTGTCAGCAAAAACGGCGATCGCCTGCTGCTC
>NZ_JASJFE010000835.1:0-7612 GCF_030067735.1 Microcystis sp. M53598_WE2
AAGCCTGAAACTCCCGACGACCGGCTACTGACGACCGGCTACTGACTCCTAACCCCACCAACAAACTTTTTGCCGCAAACCCTAACTATAGGCTATTTTGGATCAGGTGACGAAACTAGCATTTTCTCCTAATTCAAGCGAAAAAACCCCGCATGACTTCAAGAAATCACCGGGGTTTTTAGGAAGAATAGGGATAGGGAAGGAATTTAACCCTCGGTTTCCTGTCTGGTTTGGATAAACAGAATCAAGAGGAAAACGGTGGGTACTAGGACGAATAGGATACTAGCGATAAAGCCGAGATTATTTACTTGCATGAGTTAACTCCCTCTGTGACAACGGATTTGCATAAAGATTAACTCCTAGAATATCATCCCAGAGAAGCCAAGGCGTTGCCGATTTGAGAGGGGAAGGGGGAAGTGGGGAAGTGGGGAAGTGGGGAAGTGGGGAAGTGGGAGTGGGGAAGTGGGAGAAAGGTAGTTATCTTTTCACCCCCTTGGCTCGCGCGTCTTTAATTGGTACTTTTGGATCGGTGGCGATGATGTGAAGATCGATATTTTTCTGCCAGATCAGGCGCATGAGTTTTTGGGTGAAAGAACCTTTGATGAAATTCTTCCAGCGCGATTGAAGGCTCTCCCCGATCACGATCTGGGTGATCCGTTCGCGCTCGGCCACCTCGGCGATCGCTGCCGCCACCTGATAGCTTTTAACCCGTAAGAATTTCCCCTCGAATTCCCGACATAAACGTTCGCAGGTTTCGATATGTAAAGCCTCCTCTCTGGTGAGAAAGCGCTCGGGGTTATCAACGAAAATCACGAAAAATTCCGCGTTCATATACCCCGCTATTCTCGCTCCCCGACGTAATAATCGTAAAGAGTTGGGATAGGTGGAAATACAGACTAATACCCGTTCGTGAACGGGACAGGATTGACCGATAAATTTTGTTGAATTACTCGCTTCTTCTTCCACCGTATCGGCCACTTCGCGCAAGGCCAGTTCCCGGAGGGCGATTAAATTGCGCCGTTGAAAGAAATTATTTAAAGATTGTTCGATCTTTTCGGGAGCGTAGATTTTTCCCGCTAATAATCTTTCTTCTAGGGTTTCGGCGGTAACATCTACCACGATCACTTCATCAGCTTCCTCCAAAATTCGATCGGGTATTCTCTCCCGCACCACCACCCCGGTGATTCGGGCGACCAGATCGTTTAAACTCTCGATATGCTGGATATTCACTGTCGAGTAAACATCGATTCCCCGGGATAAAATTATCTCCACGTCCTGAAAGCGTTTCTCTCGCTCCGAACTGGGTGCGTTCGTGTGGGCTAATTCATCGATCAGACACAGCTGCGGCGAGCGGGCGATAATCGCTTCCGTATCCATTTCCGAGAGAGTGAATCCCTCTTTCTCTAGGATTTTTCTCGGTACGATTTCCAGTCCCTCGGCTTTTTCGGCGGTCTCTTTCCTGCCGTGGGTTTCAAGAAGTCCGATCACCACGTCGGTTCCCTGCTTTCTGAGGCTATGCCCCTCCTCCAGCATTTTGTAAGTTTTCCCGACCCCCGGGGCCATGCCGATAAAAATTTTATGTCTTCCCCGTCGCACGCTCGTCTCCTTTTTGGCAACTTCCCTTGTAGATTAATACTAAATCCAGTTATTAAAAACTGATTATCTATTCCCTCTTTTGCCTATTGCCTATTGCCTGTCCTAATATGTAGCCTATACTCAACGGATTTGGTATGAGAGTGCTTATTGACTAGAGGTAATACCGCGTTGACGTAATTGGTCGATAAAAAATTCTTCGAGGGAAGCACGAGCTAAATTAAGACTAATCAAGCGAGCATCGATACTAGGCAGGGCAGCCAGAAAAGCAGCGGGTTCTCCCTGTAATTGTCCGTGCCAACAGTGATCGCGCCAATGCAAACCGAGGAGCCATTGCTGTAGTTGATCCTCCCTACCACCTTGAACAATCACCTGATAGACATCAGCACGACCGAGAATTTGCTCGAGGGAACCAACACAGAGTAATTCTCCCCGGGCCAACAGGGCAATGCGATCGCAAATTTGTTCCACATCGGAGAGAATATGAGAGTTAAAAAAGATAGTTTTCCCCCGTTGTTTGAGGGATTGAATAATTTCTCGCACCTGATAGCGACCGATAGGATCCAGTCCCGACATCGGTTCATCGAGAAAGACTAATTCTGGATCATTGATTAATGCTTGGGCTATACCAATCCGTTGCATCATCCCCTTAGAATATTGACGCAATTGCTTTTTCTGGGCAGTTTTGCGGTCTAATCCCACTAAATCCAATAATTCAGGAATGCGTTTTTTCTGCACAGAAGAGGGAATTTCAAAAATGCTGGCGATTAATTGTAGGAATTCCCAGCCGGTGAGATAGTCGTAGTAGTAGGCATTTTCGGGAAGATAGCCGATGCGTTGCCTGACCGAGCGATCGCCAATTGGTTGACCGAGAATCAAGGCCCGTCCGGAAGTGGGTCGGACAATCCCCAAAAGGGTTTTTAAGAGTGTGGTTTTGCCGGCCCCGTTCGGGCCTAATAATCCAAAAGTTTCGCCCTCATGGACAATTAAAGTACAGTTTTTCAAGGATTCGATTTTTTTATCTAACCAGAATCCCGTCCGATAAGTTTTTTGTAAGTTTAACGTCTCTAGCACAGTTTGACGGCTGGTATTCGTCATTGTTTTGGAATCATCTGAGACAGAATACATGAATCTGACATCCCTTTTCCGACACTTTGCTTTTATTATCCCCAAATTGTCAGCAGTAATGTCAAGGCTATCAAAATAGCACGATTTTGGAACCCAGAAAAATCCCAACCAGTCTTGAGAAGGGGTATCAGTGCTTAGATGCCCCTTGCAGTGGTCGTTTCCTGGCCAAATAGGCTATTTTTCCACCACCCTTTAACTTCAGTTCCGGGCTATTGCCAGCTTTCTTCTCTGGCATGGGTGTGAATTAGCCGCTAAAATCTGTTAGACAGGTAACTTTGACACTTGAGCGGCAACTGGTACAATAGGGCGAACGCTTATGGAAACCAGACTCTTACACAAACACAGCATGAAACAACTCCTCAATTGCCTTAATTCCCTGACAGTGGCCAGTGTAGCCACTATCGCCTTGGCCTACCCTGGCATCGCTCAAGTTAATCTGTCTGTTTATCCCGCTCCTTCCTCGTCGAACGAATCCATAGAATTATACGTTCCCCCGCCGGAAAACAATAACATCGATAATACCTGTACTCAATCGATCGGGGCAAATATCGATAAAATTATCAGTCAAGCTCCCAATCAGTGGGGTATATTAATCGAATCTATCGATCGCCAAACAGTTATTTATAGTCATAACGCCGATCGCTATTTTATCCCTGCTTCTAATACAAAGTTATTTACCACGGCTGCCGCTTTACAAGTGATGAACCCAGAGACGACAATTCAAAAAAAATCCCTGCGCGATTGGGTTAATATCACTAATCAGAGAAGTAATAATTTCTACGCTGACACTCTTTTTCGCTTTATCGGCGGTTCTAAAAATGTTACTGCCATCTTGGCACAATTGGGCATCAATCCCAGTGGTTTTCGTTTAGCCGATGGTTCAGGATTATCCCGCCATAATACCGCTACTCCCCGCTCGATCGTGGAAATTTTGCGGGTGATGTATTATTCTCCTAATCGCGACACTTTCTATGCTTCCTTACCGGTAGCGGGAATTAGTGGCACCCTGAGAAACCGAATGCGTCAGACGGCCGCTACTGGCACAGTTTACGCTAAAACTGGCACTCTTACCGGTGTGCGGGCCCTATCGGGTTATCTAGAAAACCCCAACCAAGAACCGATGTTATTTAGCATTATCGTTAATAATCAACGGGTTTCCGGACAGGCTCTAGTGAAAGCGATCGATACTATTGTTCTACAGATGACCGCATCTCGTTCCTGTCAAGCTCAGTAGCTCTCCTGTAAAAAATACCCAATCGTCCTGACAGTTAGTGGAAACCCGATTGGGTAAGGATTTCCCTTCTGTCTCCCGACTCCTAACTCCTCAATTCTGCCCGATGCAAGGTGTCTAATCCCGGGGCGATTCTCGCGAGTCAATCCGATTTTTTGGGCGGAATGATGGCCAAATTCCCTTAACCCGAGATGGGGTTAATAATAGCCATAATCTGCTTCGGTTTGGGTTTGGGTTTGGGGGGAGAGATATTCAAAATTAGAGGGATCTCGCAGAAAGCGAAAAACTTCTTCTTCGAGACGATGAATTAGATAGGGTTCTATGGAACTAGAATCGCGTAAACAGGCTAAATAGCCTTCAACGTATAGCCGGATCTCATCAAAACGCGAGCCACGGTGCCAAAGATCCACCATGTCATCGGTTAGTCTTTGATAGTAACGAATAGATTGGGTATCTTGGAGCATGGGCAGTAGAACAAAAAAAAAGAGAGTGGGGGTAAGTGTTTATGGATCATCGTAGGGAGAATTGCTATTCTCGGTCTCCGATACCTCTATTGTACTCACCAAATTGGCAAAACACAGACGAGGGTATTTTCAGTGATCAGTAAAGGGTGTGGGGTGTGGGGTGTGGGGTGTGGGGTGTGGGGTGTAGGGTTTGGGGTGTGGGGAGAAGGGAGAATAAATAAAGGCAATCTCCTGAATCCTGTCTCCTGAATCCTGAATCCTGTCTCCTGAATCCTGTCTCCTGCCTTTTGCCTTTTGCCCTCTGCCTTCGTATAGATTATTCGTGGTTTCTTTGTCTTTTTGCCCGTTCAATTTCTGCCTGTAGTTCTGCTATTTGTCGCTGCAATCTTTCGCTTTCGCTATCATTAGCATCAACATTAATTGAGCTTTTAACCCCTGTTTTGGCATAGTTTCCCCGGCGAATTTGACGATAGGATTCCGAGTTAAACCATTCCTGTAGATAATGCACTCTTTCCACGGAAAAAGGATGGGTTAAAAAGGAACCATTACCGCCATTATAAATGAGAAATTTATAAATCTGGTTTAGGTTATCTTGGTCTAATTGTCGGTAGGCTTCCCCTTGGCGAATAAATTCTTCTAAGTTGCATTCATGCAGGTATTTTTGACTTCCTCCTGCACATTTCATTAAAGTTCTCAGGACTAAATTTAAATCATCGCTAACTAATAAAGCGGCTCGGTCTGCTGATAATTCGGCTTTTCTGCGCCATTCATAAAAGGCATAAACTAGACCGGTAGTAATGGCTTTTCCTAGTCCTAAGGTGATGCCCCCAAGAAAATTAGCCGCCCCCATCACCCAAAAAGACATTTGAATTAAAATACTATGATCGCATTTTAAATGACCTAATTCGTGGGCAAGAATTACCCTAATTTCTTCTTCATCTAAGAGGTCTAAAAGGGCAGTATTAAGGACAATGTAGGGATGTTCCGAACCTAAAGAATAGGCATTCGCTGAAGGGTTTTGACTGACATAAAGATTCGGTTCTGGGGACATATCTAAATCCCGCAGACATTGGCGATAGATGCCGTATAAAGTGGCGTATTGACGCGGGCTGACTTTTAGATCATTGCCCATTAATAAAATTTGCTGGGGACGTTCATAGAGATATTCGGAAAAACTTTTCGCTAATAAGTCAAACCCCGGAACTGATCTTAAGGCCTGTTCAGCTTGCTGATCTAGGGGATGTTTAAAAGCTTGACTGGAGATATCAGGATAAGTTGGCATATTTTTTCAAGGAAAAAGGGGAAAGGGAAAAATGATAATTCAGTCGTTAGTCAGAAATAAACGGGCATTAATTGCCAAGTTTTTAAGATTGTCTTGTCAACTTTTTCGAGGCAACTTATGGCATTATAGTCAGGAATTACTTCTAGAAACAGTTGGCGTTTATCAAATCAGTAATGTCTCTCAATAGGTTTTTAAGTCTGCAAAATTGCGGATTCTAGAGTTTATTTGGTTGCGGTGACATAGAATAGACCTGTGGGAGAAATGAGCTTTTTTCTTGTTAACTATCCTTGGCAACAATTCCTAGATTTGATAACAAAGCTTGTAGGTTAGTTTGCACGGTAGCGGGTTGGTATCTCTTAATAGTTTCTAGGGAATTATCAGCGAGTTTTTGCCACAATTCCATATTATCATAGAGTTCGATTACCGCTTGGGCAAATTCCTCGGCAGTATCGGCAATTAAAACATCTTGGTGGTCAATTAATCCCATACCTTCGGCACCAATTTTTGTGGTAATAGTCGGTAATCCTAGGGAAAGACTTTGACCTATTTTACCCTTCATTCCCGCACCAAATCGCAGGGGTGCGACAAAAACACGACTCTTTTGGAAATAGGGTTCTACTTCGGGAACATAACCGGTGACAATTACTTGATCATTGGCTAATTCTTTCACTTCATCCTTGAGGTTACTTCCCAATAAATTAACGGTAATATCGGGACGGTATGCCCAAACTAAGGGCATAATTTCTAAACATAACCACTTAACGGCATCAATATTAGGAGGGTGATTGTAGCTACCAATAAATACTAAACCGGCTCGCTGGTCAAAGGCAACTTTTTCTGACAGGGAAATTTCTTCATGGATATTGGGGATTACCCAAACATTTTTCACTCCTAAAGAGGATAATACCTGCTTTTCGTCTTCGGTTACTACCACGGTTGCTGCCGCTTGATTAGCATAGTTTAACTCTAATTTCTGATAGGTTTGCCAACTCCAGCTAGTATTTTGGTAACTGGGATCGAGATAGTCTTTTTGTCGTTTTAAACGTAGAAAATGCAGGTCAATTGTATCATAAATAATTGGCACTTTTGTTTTTAAGCGGATTAAATCCATATACTTATCGCACAATTCGGGACGACACAACCAAACTCCATCGATCAGGGGTAAATATTTGATTAATTTTTCTTCTAGATTATATCTTTGCGGTGTGCCATAAATGACCTCAATTCCCAGCTGTTGCAGGACGGAAGTATAGGGTTGTTCAGGATAGCCATTATCGGGAAAGAAAATCACTGAATACCCTAAATTGAGCAGCAGCTTAAGAATATTTAATAAACGCACACAGCCGGATTCTCGATCGTATAGTGGAACGTAGGAATCAATGACTAAAATTGTCGGTTTTCCTTGTAAACGTCGGGCAGCTTTGGGTACATTATTAGCATCGTTATCTAGGTGTTTAGTTAATACCTTTGACCATTTTTCTCGAAACTTGGTTTGATTAATAACTTGATATTGTTTGATCCCACTGGAAAGGTCTGTTCCCGAGGTGATTCCTTCGTAGTGGATGACGTTAGATTGCGGTTGATAGAGGACTTGATAACCCAATTCTCGGATGGCAAAACATAAGTCTGTATCTTCGTAATATGCGGGGATAAAGTCTTGACAAAAACCACCTAATTGCTTAAATAAATCCGTAGGAACTAATAAACTTGCTCCCGAACAATAGTCCACGGGACGCACATAATTATATTCCGGTTCATCGGGACTATCTAAGCGTCCATAATTCCAACCATCGGCATAATTCCAGATAATTCCCCCCGCTTCTTGTTGTTTACTATTAGCAAAAATTAACTTAGAACCCACCGCACCAACTTGGGGATTATTGATAATTAATTTTAATAAACTTTCTAGACAAT
>NZ_JASJFE010000299.1:0-13617 GCF_030067735.1 Microcystis sp. M53598_WE2
GCACAAAGTTTTTGGAGATCATTGCGGGTTGTCCCTTGATTGTCCATCCAATAACGAACACAAGAGTTACGCACAAACTGAGAAGTTTTGATAGCTTCATCAAGCTGGTGATATTGCTCTGGTGTTCCGTTTTTTAACTTGGCTTCTACGACTAGCATCTAACAATTCTCGACCATTGGCTAAGTTAAGTATAAAACAGTTTACTCACAGATGGTAGAATTAAACCGATGCTCCGTTGCTGATATTCTGGTCGGATTTCATCCCCCGCAAAGGTGAGTGTCTTGTCGAAAAATATAGCGGGGGCATTCATCCGACATTTTAGGTAAGGATTTTGGGGACTGAAAAGCCGCTCGATCGAGAAAATATTAAAGGGGATGGGAAGAAATTACTTTATTTTGGTGATTTCTGGCAATAATTGACCATAAAGATCAAGAGAAAGGAGATTTTTTTTCACCAAAAAGAAAGCCCCATTTTGGCTCAACCTAGAATAACAGCCACAATCACTACTATAGGCCAATTATCACTATTAACAAGAAGTTTTTTCGGATTATTACCATTGGCATCAGACTGTAAAGCTTGACTCACTTGTGTCATTATTTTAATCTTATCCCGGTTCACTCCTGACGTAAAAACTAAAAAATAGGTTAGAGTTCCAGCAATGATAGCTAGTCTTCAGGAATAGACCTGTGCGAAAATTAAATTTGTGAGAAAAAAGAGCAAGACAACCCGTGCGATTGCCCTGTCAATCGTAGCTGATCAGGTCGCCCTTGTTCTTCGTCAGTGAAACCCCAGCAGTTTTTGGGTAGTCGGCAAGAACCCTCCTGCAGCGACTCCAACCAATCCGACTTTAGTTGTGGGTTCTGGAATGGTTTCCCCGCGTTCTTGCAAAACTTCAAGGTAAAGTTCAATCGCTTCTTTAATATTTTCCTGAACCTCTTCAAAGGTATCTCCAATACTCACGCAACCGGGCAAGTCGGGAACCATTGCTCCCCAGTTTGTTTCGCCTTGTTCGTAAATGACGGCATACTCTTTCATCGTTTATCCTCCAATTGAGCTTGTTTCCAAATCGATGCTAATGTTCCTTTCGGTATGTCGTCCCCAGACTTGCCAGGAACAACCACGATTCCTGGCTTTGTTTCATGGGCAAGGATACGATGGCTCCCGCGCATTCGGATCTGATACCAACCATCAGCTTCTAATCGTTTGAGTACATCACGAACTTTCAATCATCCCCTCCCTTGTCTCCGCCCATCGGGTACTTGATTGTAGATTATCAAGGGTATTGTGGCTACTTATAATAATGAGACAATTTATCAAATTTTCGGTTCGAGAAATGAGCGAACGGTGAGTCACTAACCGACCTATAGCGGTTCTCGCATCTGTGCGGCACACTTAAACCTTTGCTGATTAAGCTGTTCAGGATCGGGAATGTACCTCTTGTGAATCAGAAACGCTATATCTCAAACCTAACAGCATCAAAACTTTGATCCCTGGGGCGATGGGATCAAAGCTGCCTGCCCCTGGTTTACTCAAGGATTACTTAGGATACTGACCCGGACTTTTTCACCATTTTGCAAAGGTTTACTACTATTAACGACGAAACGCTCCCCCGGTTCGAGTCCAGTGATAATTTCTACTTGACCGTCAAGCGCTTGACCGAGACGAACGGGACGTTTTTCCACTTGCGAGTTAGACTCGGAAAGGACGAAAATTGCCGAGGATTCCCCTTGACTGACAATTGCTGTTTCGGGAACAATCACCTGAGGGGCAGAATTATTATTAAACCGTACCCGGGCCAATAATCCCCCTTTGATTAAACCATCCCCATTGGGTAGAGCAATCTCCACGGGAATCCGCCGGGCCGTGCCTTGGCTGAGGGGAAAAATCCTGGTGATGCGACCGGAAAAATTTCTCTCACCGAAAGCATCAAGGCTGACATTAACCTTTTGTCCTAAATTAATCGTTTTTAAATCCAATTCCGATAATAATACTACCACCTTGACCTGTTGAAAATCGCCAATTTTGAGGACTTCATCGCCGATACTGACTAAATCCCCCGGCTCTTTCAGTTTTTCGATCACTATCCCCGTCGCTGGTGATTTAAGAATAGCGTAGGCCTGACGTTGTTGTTCCTGAGCGATGACCGATTTTTGGGCGGCAATTCTCCCGATAATTGCCGCCACTACCTGCTCCTCGACTTTAATTCTCGATCTGGCGCTATTAACGGCTTTTAAAGCCACTGCCGCCGCAGTTTGGGCTGTTTCACCCTGTTGTAGGGGAATCGCCCCTTCTAGGGCTAATTTTTGCAGGCGCTCGCCATCATTTTTGGCCTGTTGGTATTGTAGTTGTAGGCGCTCCACTTCAATTTCAGCGTTACTGACTTCAATTCTCGCCCGGGCTAATTCCGCTTCTAGGGCCGACAGGGCGGATTTTTCTTGCCGGACAACGGTGGCAAGGAGACGATCATCAACATGAGCGAGGATTTGTCCTAATTGCACCTCATCTCCCACATCGACGACGAGATTAAGTAACTGACCGGTGGCTTGCGATCGCAGAGAAACCACTTTCAAAGGTCGGGTAGTTCCCGTGTAATCAAGATTGCGTCCGATGGTTGCCAGTTTAGCGGTGGTGACGTTGACGGTAGTAGTACGGGCCGCTGGTGGCGGTGGTTGGGTTTCGGTCCTGGGAGAACAACTCGCGCTTAAGGATAAGATAACCAGAGCGGAAAGGATAATCGGAGTCGATCCCATGGCGATAATCTTGGTAGAAAGCTGCTTTTGAGTCGATGGTCGCTTATTCTTCGTCCCAAGCTTCTACCGCTACCACTTCGCTGAGAGGGTCTTGCATGGAGAAACCGAAATCGAGCAACTCCTGCTTCCAGTATGCCCACTCATCTCCGTATAAAAGAGCCAGTTTCCAGATACTATCGCTAGGTTTGACTACTTTTGCATCTATCCACTTGCTAGCCTTGCGTTGAAACTTCACCATCGGGTGAGCTACAGCTTGTTTGGTCATAAATTCAATTGCTATGAATACTTCGGATTTTGCGCTTCCCGACTAAACTAACTCAAGACTAAGACTTTTGCCATTACAAAGGAGCGAGAAGCGCGTTTATTAACTTACTTTTACACCATATCTGTGGTTTTGGGCAAGTCTTTTTAACCAAAAGTACGGTAATTACTACTATAGATTAGTATAACCGGAGGCCACAATCATGGAACCGATGCCTCGATCGGTGAAAATTTCCAGTAAAAGGGCGTGGGGAAGACGACCATCGATAATATGAGCGGCCTGAACTCCCTGAGCCAGCGATCGCACACAGCAGCCAACTTTGGGAATCATCCCGCCGGCAACGATACCTTTTTGAATCAACTCCCGGGCCTGTTGGATATCCAATTTAGCCAATAAAGTGGAAGGATCCTTATAATTCTCTAAAATTCCGGCTGTATCGGTCATCAAAATCAGTTTAGCTGCCCCTAAAGCCGCCGCTATTTCTCCGGCTACCGTATCGGCATTGATATTATGAGCTTGGCCGGTTTCATCGGCGGCCACACTGGAAATCACGGGAATATAGCCACTATTGACCAAGGATTCGACGAGGCTAGTATCGACACTGCTCACTTCTCCCACAAAACCAATACCCTCTTTACCCACGGGACGAGCAGTGATCAGATTGCCATCCTTACCGCATAATCCTACCGCTTTACCGCCGGCTTGATTGATCAGGGCAACAATTTCTTTATTGACGCGTCCCACCAGCACCATTTCTACCACATCCATGGTGTCGGCATCGGTGACGCGTAAACCGTCTTTAAATTGGGGTTCAATGCCTAATTTATCCAGCCAACTGTTGATTTCCGGACCGCCGCCGTGGACAATAACGGGACGAACCCCCACACAGGAGAGAAAAACGATATCTCGCATGACCGTGTCTTTGATAGCGCTGTTATTCATGGCCGCGCCACCGTATTTAACCACTACGGTGCGACCGCGAAATTCTTGTATATAGGGTAGGGCCTCGCTGAGGATTTTCACCCGTTGGGCATCGTTTTCCTGGATATTATTATTCATGGGTTTTTTTACTCGTCTGATTCAGTGATCAGTTTAGCGGTTTCAGGTTTGACAAAAACTGTTCACCTTGAACGGATTTCTAGAAAGTCTTAGAGTTGCCGAATTTTTCGACGCAACGGACAAAAATCTCGACTCCCATGGTTAACACCGATTCATCAAAATCAAAACGGGGATGATGGTGGGGATAGGCTAATCCTAATTCGGGATTGGCGGATCCCAAGAAGAAATAACAGCCCGGTACTTCCTGTAAAAAGAAGGACATATCTTCCCCTCCCATGGTTTGACATTCGGGAACGATTCCGGCTGGGGTTTCCACCACTTGTGCGGCGATGGAGCGCACTAATTCCGCCATCTGATCATGATTGATTACCGGGGGATACAATTGCCAGTAATCGAATTGATAACTAGCCCCCTGACTTTGGCAGATGCCCGCGATAATTTCTTCCATCCGTTGTCGGAAATAGCCCCCTAACTGGGGATTGAAATAGCGCACCGTCCCACTGAGATTAGCACTATCGGCGATCACGTTTCTAGCGGTTCCCGCCGCTAATTTGCCCACAGTCACCACGGCAGCATCGAGGGGGTTAAGGTTGCGGGCGACGATGGTTTGCAAGGCGTTGACGATTTGGGCCGCCACCAGTAGTGAATCGACGGTTTGATGGGGAATTGCCCCGTGGCCGCCCCGGCCTTGAATCTGGAGATCGAAACATTCCACCGCCGCCATTAAGGGACCATTTTTCACGCCCACTGTCCCTAAAGGCAGATTATTCCAGAGATGCAGCCCGATAATTCCGTCCACGTCGGGATTTTTCAGCACTCCCGCTTCGATCATCGGTTTCGCCCCCCCTGGCCCCTCTTCGGCGGGTTGGAAAATAATTTTTACTGTCCCCTTGACATCGTGACGGTTTTGTGCTATGTAAACTGCCGTGCCGAGGGCGATCGCTGTGTGGCCATCGTGACCACAGGCGTGCATTTGGCCCGGATGTTGGGAACGATAGGGGACTTGGTTTTCTTCGGCGATCGGTAGTGCATCCATATCGGCCCGCAGGGCTAAAACCGGCCCCGGTTGACTGCCTGCGATGGTGGCGACAATTCCGGTGCCGGCGATGCCGGTTTGATGGTCAATTCCGTATTTAGTCAGGGTTTGACTGATTAAGGAGGCGGTGAGATGTTCTTGAAAGCCTAGTTCTGGTTTTTGGTGTATTTGTCGGCGCCAGTGGACTAATTGCGGCTGCAGGCAACGAATGGCAAGGCGAATTTGAGGGCAATTTAAGCTATTAGGAACGGGAAAGGAGGAAATCATCGGGTTCGGACGGCTAGATTTTTTGAGCACCGATTTCTAGTTTAACGTCAGGAGGCAGGAGTCGGTCGTCGGTCGTCGGTCGTCAGGAGACAGGATTCAGGAGATTGCCTTTATTTATTCTCCCTTCTCCCCACACCCTACACCCCACACCCTACACCCCACTCCCCACACCCCACACCCCACTCCCCACTCCCCCACTCCCTTCTTTACAAAACTTCATCGTAATTGGAGGGCTGGAAAGGGCAATCCTTGGGCAATAGGGGAAGGGAAAGCGGGGAAATATTAAAAAAAACTTAAAATTTTTATCTTGCTGCCCTTTATACCCTTAAAGCCTTGCTGTCTCTGATTTCCCGACGGTGAGAGGCTTTGAGCCATGGTCAGGAATTGATGACCAACTCGATCGAGTCATTGTTAAGTGACCGTTACAAAAAGACAGCAAAAAACTTAATAATATGTAACAAACAAAGTTTCGACAGCAGTGTATAAATTTAACTTGAGGGGCCAAGATAACAGACAAAAGTTAAGCTGGATACTTGTTTAACCTCCTTAGGTGATTTATGAGAGAGCCGTGAAGTTTTTTCAGGTTTCTTAAAGTAAATCGCAACAATCACGGTCAAGGCTCGTCCAGACTCACCGTGAAATCCCTTAAGAGGGAAAATTTTAATTGCAAGCAAATCCCATTTAAATTTAGGAGATTGTCACAATGTTTGACGCATTCACCCGGGTAGTATCCCAAGCTGATGCTCGCGGCGAATATTTAAGCTCTTCCCAACTAGACGCTCTGAGCGCCATGGTTGCCGACAGCAACAAACGGATGGACTCTGTTAACCGGATCACCAGTAACGCTTCCACCATCGTTGCCAACGCCGCTCGTAGCCTGTTCGCTGAACAGCCCCAACTGATCACCCCCGGTGGTAATGCCTACACCAGCCGTCGTATGGCCGCTTGCTTACGCGACATGGAAATCATCTTGCGTTATGTTACCTACGCTACCTTCTCTGGCGACGGCAGTGTTCTCGATGATCGTTGCTTAAATGGTCTGCGCGAAACCTATGTAGCTTTAGGAGTACCAGGAGCTTCCGTAGCTGCTGGCGTAAGCAAAATGAAAGAAGCGGCTTTATCCATTGCTAACGATCGCAACGGTATCACCCCCGGCGATTGCAGTGCTTTAATGTCTGAAATTGCCAGCTACTTCGACCGCGCCGCCGCTGCTGTCGCCTAGTCCCTGGGGCTAGTCTCAATTAAACCGTAGGAAACTTATTGCAAGATTATTGGGAGATACCAAACAATGAAAACCCCCCTTACCGAAGCCGTAGCAGCCGCTGATTCTCAAGGTCGTTTCTTAAGCAGCACCGAAATCCAAACTGCTTTCGGTCGTTTTCGTCAAGCTTCTGCTGGACTCAGCGCCGCTAAAGTGTTGACCGAAAAAGCCAATTCTTTGATCTCTGGCGCTGCTCAAGCTGTGTACAACAAGTACCCCTACACCACCCAAATGCAAGGGGCTAACTTTGCGGCGGACCAACGCGGTAAAGAAAAATGCGCTCGTGACATCGGTTACTACCTCCGCATGGTGACCTACTGCTTAGTTGCTGGTGGAACCGGTCCGATGGACGAGTACCTCATCGCTGGTATCGACGAAATCAACCGCACCTTCGACCTGTCTCCTAGCTGGTACATCGAAGCTCTCAAATATATCAAAGCCAACCATGGTTTAAGTGGCGACCCTGCGGTAGAAGCCAACTCCTATATCGACTACGCTATCAACGCTCTCAGCTAGTCCGATCGAAAAAACTGCTGGTCTGGAAAGACAGGAGGTTGTTAGCAAAAGGGTTAGCAATCACCTGTTCTTCCAGACCTTGTTATATCCATTAAAGGTTAGTTTCAGGAGGATCGACGATGACTAGCTTGATAGCGGCCCAAAGACTGGGATTTGAACCCTACAACGGTTCCCCCCGCTTGGAATTACGCTCCACCGACAGTGATGAACAGGTAGAAGTGGTGATCCGCGGGGCCTATCGACAGATCTTGGGCAACGAGCATCTGATGTCCAGCGAGCGCCTGATCAGCCTAGAATCCCTCTTACGCAATCGTTCCATTAGCGTCAGGGATTTTGTTCGGGCGATCGCTCAATCAGAACTATATCGGCAGAAATTTTTCCACAGCAATCCCCAAAATCGCTTTATCGAGTTGAATTATAAACACCTGCTCGGTCGCGCTCCCTACGATCAAGCCGAGATCGCTGTCCATAGCGATCTCTACAATCAACAGGGTTACGAAGCAGAAATTAATTCCTATTTCGATTCCCCCGAATACAACCAACATTTCGGTGAGAACATTGTCCCCTACTATCGCGGTTTCGCTACCCAGACGGGTCAGAAAACCGTCGGTTTTAGTCGGCTGTTCCAAGTCTATCGCGGTTATGCGACCAGCGATCGGGCGCCGTTAAAAGAGGGAAAACTGACCAGGGAACTAGCCTATAACAGTGCTTCCCCCGTTTATATTAACGGAACTGGTCAATCCTTAACCGGATTAGCTGGGGGCGATCGGGGCAAATTCTATCGCTTGCGCGTGGTGAGTGGCGCAAAAGCGGGACGACAAACCCGTGTGCGTCGCAGTGTGAGCGAGTATCTCGTTGCCTACGAGCAACTATCGAACAAATTGCAAGAAATCAACCGTCAAGGCGGCCAGGTAATCGAACTGATCCTCGCCTAGCTTTGAGCGGTCAGAAAATGATCATTTTTTTGTAGGAGAACTTTAGTGGCAATTACTACCTCAGCTTCCCGTTTAGGGACAACCGCTTTTAGCGAAGTTGCTCCCGTGGAATTACGTCCCGATTGGTCCCGTGACGACGCACAGGCGGTTATTCGCGCCGTCTATCGTCAGGTGCTAGGCAATGACTATATCATGCGTTCCGAGCGCCTTACCAGTGCCGAATCCTTACTCTGCAACGGTTCGATCACCGTGCGGGAATTCGTCCGCGCCGTGGCCAAATCGGAACTGTATAAGAACAAATTCTTCTACGGTAACTTCCAAACCCGCGTCATCGAACTTAATATCAAACATCTTTTAGGTCGCGCTCCCTACGATGAGTCGGAAGTGGTCTATCACCTCGATCTCTACGAAAACAAAGGATTCGAGGCCGATATCGACTCCTACATCGATTCCGCCGAATATACCGAAAACTTCGGCGATAGCATCGTTCCCTACTATCGCGGTTTCGCCAGCCAACCCGGTCAAAAAACCGTGGGATTTACCCGGATGTTCCAACTCTATCGCGGTTATGCCAACAGCGATCGCTCTCAGATTGCCGGCAAAACCTCCCGTTTAGCGGTGGAATTAGCTCAAAACGGTGCTTCGGCAGTAGTCGGTCCGTCCGGTGGCAGCGATGGTTGGGCCTATCGTCCCTCTGCTCAACGCAACACCCCCAGTAAAGCTCTTGGTGGTAGTGTGGCCTATGGTGATGTGGGTAAGCTCTATCGCGTGGAAATTGCCGCCATCAGCAAACCGGGTTATCCCAGTGTCCGTCGCAGTAGCAAAGCGGTTATCGTCCCCTTTGAACAGTTAAATAACACCCTGCAACAGATCAACCGTCTCGGTGGCAAAGTTGCCAGCATCACCCCCGCTAGTTTGAACTAATTTTCTAGCTTAAGATAGCTAAAAGTCTCCCGGGCAGCCGTCAGGTTCACCGGGAGACTTTTTTCTAGGGAACTGGCAGAAATTGACCCTCAGCAGATCGGGCAAACCTGTAGAATGAAAATAATTCCCTCGTTTTAATGCCTGTGACTGTCACTTCGATCGCTTTTGACTCTATCGATACTGCCTTAGCGGAAATCAAAGCCGGACGTGCCATTGTCGTAGTTGATGATGAGAATCGCGAAAATGAAGGAGATCTAATCTGTGCAGCCCAATTTGCCACCCCCGATCTGATTAACTTCATGGCAGTGCAAGCTCGCGGTTTAATCTGTCTGGCAATGACGGGAGAGCGTCTTGATGCTCTCGAATTACCCTTGATGGTGACAAAAAACACCGATAGCAATCAAACCGCTTTTACCGTTAGCATCGATGCCGCTCCCCATTTAGGGGTTAAAACTGGCATTTCGGCAGAAGATCGGGCGAAAACCGTGCAAGTTGCCATTAATCCGGTCACTCGTCCCGACGATCTCACCCGTCCCGGTCATGTCTTCCCGATTCGTGCTAAAGCCGGTGGGGTCTTAAAACGTGCCGGTCATACGGAGGCGGCCGTGGATCTAGCTCGGTTAGCCGGGTTGTATCCGGCGGGAGTTATCTGTGAGATCCAAAATCCCGATGGTTCCATGGCCCGTTTACCGCAACTATTTGAATACGCTCGTCAACATAATCTCAGGTTAATTAGCATTGCCGATCTGATCGGTTATCGCTTAAAACACGATCGCTTTGTCCATCGGGAAACGGTCTGTGATTTTCCCAGTCAATTCGGCACTTTTCAGCTTTATGCCTACCGAAATTTATTAGATCAAACCGAACACATCGCTATTGTGAAAGGCGATCCCGCTCTCTTTGGTGATCAACCTGTAATGGTACGAATGCACTCGGAATGTCTGACCGGGGATGCCTTGGGATCCTTGCGTTGCGATTGTCGGCAACAGTTACAAAGTGCCTTAAAAATGATTGAAAACAACGGTTTAGGGGTGGTGGTTTACCTGCGACAGGAAGGACGGGGAATTGGCTTAATTAATAAGCTAAAAGCCTATTCTTTACAGGATATAGGACTAGATACGGTGGAAGCCAACGAAAGGTTAGGATTTCCCGCCGATTTGCGCGATTACGGCATGGGAGCGCAAATGCTCAACGATTTGGGGGTGAGAAATATTCGTTTAATTACCAATAATCCCCGTAAAATTGCCGGATTAAAAGGCTATGGTTTGGAAATAGTCGAGCGAGTACCTTTGCTGATCGAGGCTAATGATTATAATTCCAATTATCTAGCCACAAAAGCGGAAAAGTTAGGACATCTATTCCTACAAACCTATCTAGTCACCATCGCTCTCAGTTGGGGGGAAAATCCGCCGTCAATTTCGCAAAGATATCATCAATTGGAGAAATTACGGCAGTTAAGTCGCGCTAATCAATTATCTCTCCAAGAAGAAACCCGACCGGTAGCCAATGCCCTTTTTGATCGCGCCCCTTTGATCGTACATTTAGGTTTAGATATTCGTCAGGGTGTTAGCAGTAATTGGTATAAAAATCCTTCCCATCCTTATCTTCTGGTTATTGACAAGATATTAAATGACATTAAAGATTGGTCGGAAATTGAACGCTTAGAATTTTTAATTTCCGACGGAGACGATTCGATGACGGGATTACAAATGAAACTCGATCGTCAAAAAATGTCCGATGAAGATTTCTCACAATTACCACAATTAGCTACCCAAATTATCTACAGTTTTACTCGTGATTCAGCCAAAAATTAGTTTTCTATGACCATACTGTTGCCTCTTGCCTCATCTCAACAAGCAATTTAAATATTTAACAGCTTAACAGTTATAATTAAACCAAGCTAGTATAACGGGGAAAAACTATGACAACTCTCGACATTTTACCAGAAGTTACCTGTCCCCCCACCGATTTATGGAGTGATGAACCACCTTTGGAAAGTGATCTACATCTACAACAGATCATAATTCTTCTCAGTTGTCTAGAATTATTATGGCAAGAGAAAAACGATTACTACGCTTCCGGTAATCTGACTATCTACTATAACGAAGAACAACTGAAAAAGCGCGATTTCTGTGGTCCTGATTTTTTTGTGGTTTTAGATACGGAAAAACGTCCCCGCAAAAGTTGGGTAGTCTGGGGAGAAGGGGGTAAATATCCCAATGTAATCGTGGAGATTCTTTCCGATTCTACGGCCAATATTGACCGCACTAAAAAGAAAATTCTCTATCAAAATACCTTTCGCACTCCTAATTATTTTTGGTTTGATCCTAATACCTTAGAATTGCAAGGATTTAGATTAATTGCGGGACAATATCAGGCTATTGCTGCTAATGAAAACGGCTATTTATGGAGTGAACAATTAGAACTCTATTTAGGCATATTTGACCGTAAACTGCGTTATTTTACCACCGATGGTCAATTGGTTCCCACTCCCCAAGAAGCTGAATTAGAGCAAAGACAAGCAAAGGAACAGATTCTTTTAGAAAGGGAACAGATTCTTTTAGAAAGGGAACAGGAACGACAAGCGAAGGAACAGGCTATCCTCGAAAAAGAACAAGCTATCTTGGAAAGGGAAAGATTAGCCCAAAAATTACGAGAATTGGGCATTGATCCTGAAACTATCTAATTGATCAATATCTCTAAGCTAGGTAATTCCTATCCTAGAAATGGTGGTAATTTAACCTTATTTTTCCTGTCTTTCTAAAGCTAATTGTACTAACTTATCGACCAATTTATCAAACTCTAAACCGGTGGCTTTCCAGAGTTGGGGATACATACTAAAATTAGTAAACCCCGGCAGAGTATTAATTTCATTGATCAACACTTCCCCAGTATTTTCTACATAGAAAAAATCCACCCGCGACAATCCCGCAGCATCCACAGCTTTAAATGCTTCTACAGCCATTTCTCGCACTTGATTAGCAATTTTATCAGGAATATTAGCGGGAATCACCATACTCGATCGCCCGTCAGTATATTTAGTTTCGTAGTCATAAAAATCACTATCAAAAGTAATTTCTCCCACCAAAGAAGCTTGGGGATTATCATTACCTAAAACCGCACATTCGATTTCTCTTGCGGTTACTCCTGCTTCAACAATAATCCGTCGATCATAACTAGCAGCACTATCTAAAGCAGCCTCTAATTCTTGCCGGTTGCGTGCTTTACTAATACCCACCGAAGAACCTAAATTAGCCGGTTTAATAAAACAGGGATAACCTATTTCCTCGGCGATTTGATCGCACAATTGCGGAAAAATACAGGGATTTGACCACACTTGCGAGCGGGTTACAGCCTTATACTTAACTTGGGGTAATCCAGCGGCTGCAAAAGCAGTTTTCATGGCAATTTTATCCATTCCCAAGCATGAACCCAGGACCCCACTACCCACAAAAGCAACCCGCATGAGAGTGAGTAATCCTTGCAAAGTGCCATCTTCTCCATTCGGTCCGTGGAGAATTGGAAACCAAACCTCGATTTCCCTCACTTCTGGGGGAAATTGCCAGATATTGACTTTTATATTACTCTCAATAGCTAGGGGTTGCCCAGAGGTTAAAATTTGTCTAGCAGTTGCTGCCGAATGCCAACAGCCATTTTTATCGATATAGAAGGGGATAACTGCGTATTTGTCAAGATTTTCGGGGTAATTAAAAGCTTGCAGGATCGATCGAGCCGAATTGATAGATACCTCGTGTTCTCCCGATCGACCACCAAACAACAATCCTACCTTGATCTTATCCATATTATCCTCTCTAGACCCAGCTAGATCCTAAATTAGAGTTCAACTATCATATATACTATGGGCGGAGTTGACAATAGTTGCCAATGATTTAGATGCGGCTGTTCCTCGTGAGATAGGAGTTTTGGCAAAACCTCAAGATAAATTAATTATCGCTCATGATGAGATATGGTCGTTCTTTCCCTAAAAAAATGGATAATCACTTTGGAGCTATTCACCCCCCGAAATTGAATGATTATTTAGCTAATTTTTCCAGTTTTTTCTTAGTTTTCTGAAGTTTTAAGGCTAAATTACCATGATGTTCGGGATAGTAAACGTGCAAGAATTCGATAAAATCCTCGATGGTACAAGGTTGATGAAATCCCCCTAAGTTACCGTGGAATTCTTGGTGAATTTCTTCTTTAATAGTCACCAAATTCAGATCTAATGTCGCTAGATGGGGATATTTCTGGGCAGAGTAAAGATGATGGACAGCGAGATTAAATTTATTATTTCTATCCGGTTTTTGCCCTGTCACCTGACAAGTGTTTTTATCTCTAGTTTTAGCTCGTTTTTTAGCCTTTTCAATCTCGATTTTTTGTTTGGTATCGTCATCTAGATTTTCCTGAATTTCTTTAAAGGCAAGAGGAAACTCGATTTCAATCATTTTACACATTTCTTGGCGCGATTTATTCGTCAAAGTTTCACTCATGGATTTAGAAATGCGAACAACTCCACTTTCAGAGAACCAAAACTCTCTTTTTTCATCTTCGTAAAAATCTACTCCTATTTTTAAAGGACGAACTTCTGTTTTAGTATTTTTGATTAC
>NZ_JASJFE010000834.1:0-2211 GCF_030067735.1 Microcystis sp. M53598_WE2
AAAAATTAACCCCAAAAAGTAGGCTGAGTTAATCTCAGTGAACTGATAACTGATAACTGATAACTGATAACTGATAACTGATAACTGATTTAACCCACCACCGATAAACTATCAACGATTAGCGAGGGAGTATAACAGGAGCCATTCCATTGATTATCGGCCCCCAGAGCGATTAAATTCTGCAAAGCTGTATAAACATTTCCCGTCACCATTGTATCTTTAACTCGTCCGGTGATTTTGCCCTTTTCTATGCGATAACCCAGATCGATATTGACAGAAAAATCGCCCGAAATATCCGCCCCATGACCTAAAATTTGGTCGATAACTAGGCCTTCGTCTATTTGCGAGATTAAATCCTCTAAAGTTCCCTCTCCCGGTGCAACGATTAAATTAACCAAATCTGGCAGAGGATAAACGCCTAAACTAGGACGAAAACCGTTTCCCGTCGGAGGAGTTTTTAATAATCTTGCCGTGGTAAGATCGCTATAGAATTCCTTAACTCTACCTCCCTCAATTAAAGATAAAAATTTAGTGGGAGTTCCCTCATCATCAAAGGGACAACTATAGGGTTCTCGCTGGGGTTGTTGGGATAAAGTCAACTTTTCTGACATCACCAATTGACCGATTTTATCACTCCAGGGCGAAGACTTTTCTAAGATCTGTTTCCCATTTAAAGCCATCGCCACCGTACCCCATAACAGGGTAACTGCATTAGCGGTCAATAAAATTGGTAATTTCCCCGTGGGACTATCCACATTATTGGCTGCCCATTGTAGTCGCTGCAATAACTGTTTAATTACCGTTTCGGGATGAGGAGTACTGCGAGTATATTCTCCATCATAAACCGCTAGAAAATCCTCCCCCCGTACCCATTCAATCCCCAGATAATAACTCAAAGCTGTATCGGTATATTGACAATATAAACCCTGAGAATTAACTAAACGGGTGATTTCCCGTTCACATTCCCATTCACCACTACAAATAACCTCAGGATAAACTTGGCGAATATGGCCAATCATTTGATTACCCATCTCGATTAAAGATTCTACCGCCACATCTTGCCCAATCGGGTCATAAATTGCCTGTCGTGGTGCCGAAAATTCGATTTCTTCTGGGGCATTGAGATAGGATAAATTTAACGCCGTTTCTACTAAAATTTCCGGTTCCACATCACCATAACCCACCGCTAACCCCGGACAACCCTCGCGCCATAATCTCAAGGCAGTTCCCACGGATTCGGAACTTTCTAACTGTTTGAGACGATTAGCCTCAAAAAAAACGGGATGGGAAAGGGAGGAAGATTGATAAACTTCGGCTGCCACCGCTCCCGATTTGAGAGCTAGTTCGATGAGTTGTTGCGGATCGATCGTCATGGTGATAGTTTTTGAGATAATAGCTATCTGATTATCTCAGGCCCCGGCACTTCGGCGCAAACGCTGCTAATAAGACTGCGGCGAGTTAAAAAATTTTTGCTTATTCATCAATATTTTTGAGCAAAGATGATCAAGTTGGCAATGAAGTTATCATAGAATCGATCGAGAGTCAAAAACATGGATACTCCCACCTAGAGAGGCCGAAAAAATGACGATTGCCAAAAGCGACGAAACTGCCACCTCTCCGGCACTGATAGAAGAAGATTTCGAGGACTTCTGGGAACCCCCCCCACCCCCCACAGACTTAATTTTTGATGATGGTGAACCCTTGGAAAGCAACCGACACCGCATTGCCATGAATGTGCTGATTCGCTCCCTACAGGAAGGTTACGGTGAGCGAGACGACTTCTACACGGGTGGCAATATGTTTATTTATTTCAGCCGCGAACAGGCGAAAAATCGCGATTTTCGCGGGCCTGATTTCTTCGCTGTCCTCAATGTCGATGGCAGCAGAGAGCGACAGGGTTGGGTAATTTGGGAAGAAGAGGGACGTTATCCTGACGTTATCGTGGAATTAACCTCTCCTAGTACCGCGAGAACCGATAAAGTGCGAAAAAAAGCCATTTATGAGCGAACCTTCCGCACGCCAGATTATTTCATCTACGATCCTTTTGATGCCAATTCTTTACAAGGATGGCATTTAGGAGCAGACCAACGCTACCATTCTTTAGAACGAAACGAGCGCGGCTGGTTATGGTGCGAAACCTTAGGCTATTGGTTGGGAACTTGGGAGGGGACTATTGACCGAGAAACGGCAATTTGGGCGAGATTTTATGAC
>NZ_JASJFE010000458.1:0-2357 GCF_030067735.1 Microcystis sp. M53598_WE2
AACCAGGTCAAACTGACAGAACAAACGGACTACTTGGTGATCGCCGAATTAGTAACGATTACCTGCTAACCAAGGGGTTCAGAATCCAGAGTTGGCAAAGGTTTTCCCACAGTCCCATAAGATAGCGTTATCCCGAACTCAGGTTATATATAAGGAGAATAATTAACCATGACCGAAAATAGAGGACCGATTCCTGTAGTTGTCAACGGTGCAGCCGGTAAAATGGGACGGGAAGTCATTAAAGCCGTTGCTCGTGCCGACGATATGATCTTAGTGGGTGCAGTGGATCGAAATCCAGCTTTTCGAGGTCAAGATGTGGGGGAAGTGGCCGGTTGTGAACCCCTAGAAGTGCCGATTCTCGACGATTTACCGAGTGTTTTAGTCCTGGCAACTCAGGAAAAAGTGCAAGGGGTGATGGTGGATTTTACCCATCCCGACGGTGTTTATGACAATACCCGCAGTGCGATCGCCTATGGAGTGCGTCCCGTGGTGGGAACTACGGGATTATCGGCGGCACAACTACAAGATTTAGCCGAATTTGCCGAAAAAGCCAGCACCGGCTGTTTAGTTATCCCCAATTTTTCCATTGGCATGGTTTTACTACAACAGGCTGCCCTGCAAGCATCCCGCTACTTTGATCATGTGGAAATTATCGAACTGCATCACAATCAAAAAGCAGACGCACCCAGTGGAACGGCGCTCAAAACCGCCGAATTACTGGCAGAATTAGGTAAAACCTTTAATCCTGCCCAAGTTTCCGAAAAAGAAACTATCCCCGGCGCTAGAGGCGGTTTAACTGCTGAGAACATCCGTATTCATAGCGTGCGTCTACCCGGTTTAATTGCCCACCAAGAAGTCATTTTCGGTTCCCCCGGGGAAATCTATACCCTTCGTCATGATACCAGCGATCGCTCCTGTTATATGCCGGGGGTTCTCCTCTCTATCCGTAAAGTTACTCAGCTGCAATCCCTCGTCTACGGTTTAGAAAAAATCCTCTAAATCAAGATAGGTAGTGATTTTATTGTAGTGGTGATAGCTCAAACCTTTGCTAATTGGGCATTGTCGTCATCAATAAAGTACCAAACAGTTCGGCACCCCCCTGATCAAGGTAGTAGGGGGGATCGAAGGCAAAATCTATCTTCTATTTAATTAGAACCGCTTACCTAAACTCAATGGTAAAATAAGCCCATGAGCGCTTTTCCTACCCCAGAACTCGATAAAATCCTCAAAGAAAAAGATATTCAAGGAGAACAGCAAAGACAAACCCTGCTGGCGAAAACTCAACAATGGCTTCATGAAAATGCTGTAAAATACGGAATTAATCGAGCTTATATCTTTGGCTCCGTGACTCGTCCCTATAAATTTCACCTCGGTTCTGATGTGGATATTGCCGTCGAAAATATCAATCCCGAATTGCACTTTGAGGCTATTAGTATTCTTTCCTATTATCTGGGGAGAGAGGTGGATATTATTCTGCTGAAAAACTGTCATTTTGCCCACCGAATTCGGGAAGAAGGAATTTTATGGACAACCGACAACTAATCCTGTTGAAAGCTGATATAAATGCTCAATTACAGTTAATCAAAGCCATCGATGGTAAACTAGCTGTTAGAGCCGAAGGTGTTAATCCCGATGATGTCATTCGCCTAGAAAGCATTGCCTATCAAATCCATAATTTATACAGTGCCACTGAGGATTTACTTAAAATAGTGGCTACCTGTTTTGAAAATCATATTGCCGATACTCGGCAATGGCATACAGCCTTATTAAACAGAATGACTGTCCCTATCCCCGGAATTCGTCCTGCTTTTATTTCTTCAGAAACCGCCGCTTTGTTAAATAGTTTGCGAGGATTTCGGCACTTTTTTCGTCATGCCTACGGCACAAATATTGATTATGAGCAATTGAAAGTTAATTTAGACAGGGCAAGAAAAATCTACAGAAACTTAGAAAAAGATATTCAAATTTTCTTTGAACAATGGGCAGAAAGTTAAGCTAAATAATCGCTATTATAATTATTATGTCGGTCAATAATCCCTATCTTGAATACTGGCAAAAACGCCAAAAAGAACAGCAGGAATATAATCAAAAATTAGCTCAAGAGGCAAGGAAAAATCTCCCGCCAGTTATTGATTATTTAAAAGAAAATTTCCCAATTACAAAAATTATCCTGTTTGGTTCTCTAGTTAGGGTTTGCTGAATAAATCTAAAAACCTTGTTGGGTAAGACTTTTAGACTTTTTTTCCCTCAAAAAGTGCCAGCCATTGCGGGGATCGGGGGCAAAATTCAGGTACTTTTTCCCTGAAAATTAGGTAATTGACCCCCTCAAAATCGGTAAAACCCCACACCCCACACCC
>NZ_JASJFE010000333.1:0-4054 GCF_030067735.1 Microcystis sp. M53598_WE2
AGCTGCAATCAATGGGCATGGTGCGTTCCCCAAAATCGATCGCTGGATCAGTAGGAACCACATTAGGGAACGCACCCTAGGGAGATAGCGTACTGCTACGCAGTGCCTTCGGCATCGCACTATAGATTTAGCGGTTCCATTGAATGCTTTAGCCGGCGGTCGGGTGCAGTGATTTGTTAGACGCTCGCTTAATTGGCAACCTAACTAATCTATCTTTATGAGCCAGTTGCTTCTGCTTTAAGTCATTAAAAATAGCTCTTAAGTCATATTGAAACGATTGAGCGTATTCTTCTCTATACTTGTGAATTTCATCGAGAATTTCATTTTTATACATGACTAGACCTCTAGGTTATATCCAATAAGCTCATAAGGAGTGCAAATAACTGGCAATATATATCCGAGATCAGAACTAATCTGAGCCAGCTTACGCTGAATTTGGGCATTTGCCATGTGCTTGCAGTTCCATGTTAGCAAATAATCTAAGTTATAGACGGTTGCTAATGCCATATGTAAAGCGTCATTAGATGCCTTTAGTGGCAGATTGCTTTGAGTCAGAAACGCTTGCGAAAGTTCAAACGCATCTTCCGTAAGTTCGAGAAGCATTAGGGATTGTAACAAGTTTAACCGTTGAGCGGCGATTATCGGATCTCCCTTAGCTGCCTCATCTTCAACGATCTCTGATGCGTAAAGCGTAAATGAGCTACTATGTTCGTTCCACCAATCCTGGGTGATCTTGATATTAGCAGCAACGATCAGATTGTCAGTGGGTCTGGCGGTTAAATGCCCAAAAATACTTGTTTCAATATAGACGCTTCCATTCACGGCAATCTAGAATATTTTTTCGCTCTCTATCCTACCTTATTTAATCTTGGTTTTGAGGGTGTTGGGTAACAGCCGTCAACCCAACCGACAGGATCAGCGTACTGCTACGCAGTGCCTTCGCCATCGCACTTTAACCCACAGCTGCAATTAATGTCCATGGTGCGTTACCCAAAAATCGATCGCTGGAGCAGTAAGAGCCACATTAGGGAACACACCCTACAAGATCAGCGGCGATCGCACTACCCCCAAGACATCAAATCTTCTACTGTCAGAGAAGACTTGCTTAGTGAAGCAGATATTGTAAGATTCAACTCAGAGGGGTAAGAAAGATTGTCGGCATAAACTGCTCCGAAAATATTATCGCAATTTTCAGTTTTCTTGCCGATATAGAAGACATCAGAGAATATTCTCCTGCCTGGCTGTAGATCTCCACAATCAATCTCAATAGTTAGTTGGTCAGTAGTTTGATTGATGCACACATTGCTTGGTGTCTTAGATATGTTAAGTCTCTTTCTATTTAGATTTAGCTCCGGTCTGAGAGATTGCTTTTTGGGCATTTGAGGAAGATCTTCCTTTTCAAGCATCTCTATCTGCATTAAAGAGTTAACTGAGAACTCGACTCTGACATTGCGCGCAGCGACACGCCCAACATTTGAGATAGATAGTCGAACTGGGCGAAATAGCTTACATACATAGATATAGTGAGCTAAATCACGGTAATATTGATGATTTGTTCTATATATTGATGTTGAATAAAATCCATAGGAATTTCTGGACGAATCAGGCAAAGATGGGATGCTATAAGATGGCGGCAAGTTGTATAATTTAGCTTCAATTGATAAGTGTGAGCCAATCAGTTCCTTAGTATCTGGGTTGGAAAATACAACCGCAAGATTAGCGTCAATATCTTCAGGTTCCACCCTCATTTGTGCAATTTCATCTAAAGTAGCCGGTTTTTGTGGATCGGTTGAACTTCCTCTCCTCACATAAACCTTATCTTTATCCAGCTTTCCATATTTCTTCTTAAGATATATTGGTCTTGTTTGCTGTTCAATTCGGATAACACCTACTTGCTTGCCCTCAATAGTTGCGGCCTCGTAATGAAAGCGAACTGGCTGATTAGTGAGACTGTTAATAAATTGTTGAAGTGTGTGATCATCAAGATGATTTTGTATTCCTATTACTTCACTTTTTCCGCCCCGTACTTCCTCTACTCCAATCAAGATATAGGCATCGGATCTTCGCCATGCGTTTGCGAATCCTAAAATATCCTTGACAAGTTCAGACTTCTCTTCCTCACTTGCCTTGGAGAATGGATATTGTTCTTTTTTGAAATCAAGCGTTGGACTTTCTTCTTCGTAAAGTAGGCTTTCAAGTAACTGAGTTTTCATTTAATTTGCTTTTTATGTATTAGTAACTGTACTAAGTCACAGGGGGAACTCGTAGCTTAGAAGTGTACGTCGGACTAGATGCTATACGGAAACTTTCCACATATCACGCCAAATACGCATTTTTTCAGGAATCTTTCCGTATATTACTCTCCTGTATAGCGATCGCAAGAACTCTTCCTATAACATTACAATAAGCGTGTTATGCCGAATTATTATAGGCGTTCTCAGATGTTTTGAAAATCCCACAGGGTGGCCGATACAAAATTAAGTTATACTTCATCTTTATGAGAAACGCTGCCATACCGGAATCTAATTTTGGGGAGATTGATTACCATATTTAACTTCATTTGTCAAGAAATTCGCTCATTTTTAGGTGCGATCGCTTTTTACACGATTATTCCGGTTCCGATTGCCTGGCCGGATTTTGGCAGAATTGCCCGATGGATTCCCTTAGTGGGCTTATTTTTGGGTTTAATTCTAGTTTTGCTCGATATAACTCTAGCTGGTCTGGGAATGCCACCCCTGACTCGTGCGGTTGTCCTTGTGGGGGTTTGGGTTTATCTAACGGGAGGACTACACCTTGATGGAGTTAGTGACACGGCCGATGGTTTAGCTGTCACCGACCCCCCGCGTCGTTTAGCGGTCATGGCCGATAGTGTTACCGGGGCCTTTGGAGTCATGGCCGTGACTATGGTTTTGCTGCTAAAAATCGCCGCTTTGACTGATTTAAGCGATAATCGAGCCTTAGCTCTAATTTTAGCACCAATTTGGGGACGTTGGGGGCAAGTAATGGCGATCGCTCTTTATCCCTACCTCAAACCCACCGGCAAGGGAGCCTTTCATAAAGTGGCTTTTTGTCTGCCCTGGGACTGTGGGGGAATAATTTGGGGGTTAATCGCCCTATTTGGCGGTCTAAGGTGGGGAATAATCGCCATCAGTGCTGGAATCGCCCTCGCTATGCTTACTGGTTACTGGTTATATCGTCGTCTTCGGGGTCACACCGGCGATACCTACGGTGCAGTAGTGGAGTGGACAGAGGCTCTATTCTTGGTTTTTTTGACAATAATTAGCTAATTTTTGCCATCCACAGCCCGTAAACGGGTTAATTTCAGGGTAAATTTTCCCCCACCGGTTTCTCCGAAAGCTCTCACCCGAATAACATACTTACCCGACTCGGTAATGCGCGCAAAGAGGAGGGCATTAGTGCCACCATCGGGACCATCATCATTTTCCGCTACAGTGGAACCATCGTCGGCCAGGAGAATTAAAACTCCATCAAAATTTTCCGATTTGAGATCGATGGCCACCTGATCGTCCTTGTCCAAATCTACGGTATAATCCCTAGCAAACCCCCCCTCACCCGTGGGAATATCTTTGTCGGTGAGAGTATCGTTAATTTCTTTATTGAGGATGAGGGGGAGGGGATTATAGATTTTTTCCGCTCGCACGGGTAAAGATTGACCGCTTAACCAGAATAAAGTGAGTAAGACGCATAAACCAGAATAGCGACCAGTCAAAGGAAATCTTGTCATAGGGCAGATGTTCGTTTTCTCAATCTCCCTATTCTACAAAAAACTGATAACTATCAGCAGTTCGACAAAATTAAATTCACACCCCAGAAAAGGGGAACACCGGAACTGCGGAACTGCGGAAGGGAAAAATATGTGTAATTAATTTTGTTAACTTTGACATCCTCACCGCCGTAAACGGACGGTGATTCCCAAACCTCACGATTTAGGTTTCTGCTTCTTTCCCTTGCGGGGTTCCGCACCTGCCTTAACAGATTTACTCTGTTCTGGTCTTATGGTCGCTCCACAGACTGACACCGCAAGCCCTGCGGC
>NZ_JASJFE010000536.1:0-6001 GCF_030067735.1 Microcystis sp. M53598_WE2
GTTGTCCCAGATCACCCCAAACTGGCAAAGGGAACTTTGCGTTCAATTATTAGAGACGCCGAGTTGAGCGTGGATCAGTTTATTACCTTATTATAAATATCCCCAGCACCGTTAGGTTAAGCACCGAGGTCCAGAAAACGGGTTTCCTAAAGAAACCCGTTTTCTCGGTTTCTTAACCCGTAATACTAAATCCAGTTATTGATTATTTAGGATTTGCTGAAAAACTTTTTGCCGCAAACCCTAACTATAGGCTCAAGCTCATTTTTTCACTAGCTTGGGCAACTCTCGAAAACGTTGGCGTAAACTCTCGATATTAGCCGATTTACCGCCATAACGCCAATCAACGTAGGCGCGAGCAATCTCCTCGATAATATTCGCCACTGGCGGCGGTTGGACGCTGCGGGCGGCGGCGGCGTATTCTAAAGGAGTTTGAGCGGGATGTTTGCCATAACCGGCTTCTGTTAAGATTCCTAACATTTGCTGGTATAAACGCTCGATTGGTGGTAGTTTTGCTAACTTGCGACTCCTACGCCAACGATGGAACTGTCCCCATCCTAACCAACCAGCGTAGGCGAAGACGACCCCGACTAAACCGCCGAGAATTCCCCCGAAAAGACTGCCGGAAATAAAGCGCCATAACCAGGTCAATAACTGACCGATAGTAACGATAACATTTTCCCAAATCAGACCGAGAAAACCCGTGACTGGGGAAGGCAACCATCCGGCTACCCATTGCCAAAATTGCTTGAGGACGCTAAAAGGTTCCGCTTGCTCAAAGGATGGGGGAATTAATTCGTGGCCCGGGATAGGATCGAAAGTGTACCAACCGTAACCAGGGAAAAACACCTCTGTGATGGCGTAAGCGTCCGTATTTTGGACAACATAAAAGCCAGTGAAAGGATTAAACTGGCCAGGGGCAAAACCGGTGGCTAATCGGGCAGGAATACCGATCGAGCGTAACATAATCGTTAACACGGTGGAAAAATGATCGGCGTAACCCCCCTGAAAACGAAACAAAAAGGCCGAGACTAAATCCTCATTTTTGGCTAAAAAGGGCAAATCGGTTTTTAATTCGTAGTTTTGCTTTAATGCTTGGGCCAAATATAGGGCCTTCTCGTAGGGAGAGGTTAACGGTTTGGGAGATTTGGCCAGCAATTCCTCGGTTTTTCGGCGGACTTTCGGGGCAATTTCGGCAGGAATTTGTAAATAATGCTTGAGAATAGACTTAGGGTAGGTTTCTGGAGCCGATCGCAGTTGGCTGCGATTGCGTTCCGGCACTTGTGAGATTACAGTATAAGTTAGCCCTTCTGCTAATCCCCCCGGCGACCTTAAGCTATTTTCTCGGTCCAAAGATACCTGTCGGGTAGGAAAAAAGAGAAACTGAGGCGAAGTAAGAGCAGGGATAATATTCGGTAAACTGGAGACAATGCTGTAGGTTTGGACTACCTGATGGGTTTTTGCTTGGGTTGCGGGTAGTGGCACAAAAAAGCGGTAGGACCAACTACTGCGATTTAAATCCTCTAATTCTTGATCTCGCGAGATTTGCCACCCTTGACCAGTATAGCGATCAAAGGCCATAGCCCGCCAGAATCCGGGGGCTTGGGAACGTACCCGCATGACTGTCTGGGGAGTCATACTTCCCCGCAAATTTTGGTTGATTTGGGGGTTAAAACCGTAATAAAAGGTAGAATCTAACTGTCCTGACCCTGTAGTGGGACTATTACCGCCATTTACGCCACCCTTCGCCGTTTCACCCTCGCGCACATAGCCGGGGTTAACGATTTGTCTGTCTCCCTGTTCAAAACCCTGATTTTCCATACCCTCGGGACTATTGACGGGAAAAGATTGAATTTGATAACCAGGAAAACGCGGCATCAGAGCAAAAATTGTCAATCCCAAGAGGAGAATTGTCAGAAAGAAAATCCCAAAACGTTTGGGAGAAAGGGGAGAATTTTGCGGGGAAACTAATTTTTTTGTGGCTAGATGCGGGGATTTCTTTGAGAAGAAAGGGAGACTCTGATTGAGATTATCTAAACCTAAACGAGAACGGTAGTCTAAAACTAGAGTAGGTAGGGATAAAAACAGAAAGAGGATTAACCAAGGCGCAAAAGCGAGGGTTTCGGAGATTGTCCCAGCGACTCCCAAGAGAATTAAACCGATTACCATAGAATACCCTAAATCTTTGCGTCGGGGCAGGTCAAAACTATGGAGAATTTGCAGTTGAATTAATAATTGTGTTAGGGCAATGCGACTATCCTGCATCGCAACGATATTACCCAAGAATAGCGCCAACACCACTAACATTCCGATCGCTATACAAAATTTTGCCCCGATATTGCGCTTTTTCCTGCGTCGCCAACTCCAGATTCCGCCGATAATACTGAGAGGAACAGCCCAAATACTGGTATAACTATCGGTAGCCACATCGGTGGCGATAATACCGACGATTACTAAAGCTTGCACCAGAATTCTTAAAATAATCGATTCCTCGGTTTCCGGCAAGGGAGAAGATTCTATCTTTTGCCAGAGGGTTTTTAAGGAAGGTCTTGGACGAGCGGCACTGCTAACCATAGGGTAAATTGGGAGAAGGACAAAGAAGTTAATTTTATATTTCCCAGTTCTAATCTCGATCGCTCCATGAGGTAAAGTGGATTTTAGATGTCAGGAGTCAGGATGCAGGAGACAGGAGAAGGGAGAGGTGAGCAGGGGAGATAAGGAGAAAAAAGCCGATAACTGATGACTGATAACTGATAACTGATGACTGATGACTGATTACTGATAACTGATAACTGATTACTGACCCATGATAGCCGTTACCAACCCTGAAATTTTACCGTTACTTCATCCCCTGATTGGACAATTAGCCACGGCAATTCTGTCCCACTGGGAAAATTATCTTGATTTGTCGCCCTTTGAGTTGCCGGAAGGTTTAGGCTATGTGGAGGGACGTTTAGAAGGGGAAAAATTAATTATCGAGAATCGCTGCTATCAAACTCCCCAGTTCCGCAAAATGCACCTAGAATTGGCTAAACTGGGCAATGGTTTGGATATTCTCCACTGTGTCATGTTCCCCCGTCCAGAATATCCGCTGCCGATGTTTGGATGTGATATAGTCTCCGGCAAAGCGGGAATCAGTGCCGCTATTGTGGATCTTTCTCCCACCAGTAGCGATAAAACTCTCCCTAGTGCCTATAATCAAGCTTTAGCGGCTTTACCTGCGGCCGATTTCGCCCAAGCTCGTGATTTACCGCCTTGGGGTCATATTTTCTCCCAATATTGTCTGTTTATTCGTCCCGAAACCGCCGCCGAGGAACGACAATTTTTACAAAGAGTTACAGATTTCTTGACAATTCACTGCAAATGTGCTAAGGAAAGTCAGCCTCTTTCCGGGGAAGAAGCGCGCATTTATTTACAGGGACAACGGGATTATTGTAGTCAACAGCAGAAAAACGATAAAACTCGGCGTGTACTAGAAAAAGCCTTTGGTTGGGAATGGGCAGAGCTTTATATGACGGGGGTTCTCTTCGATTTACCCGATTAAACTGAACTATCCCCTCCCCCCTTGCTCCTAGGGTTGATTCATCGTAGGGTTGATTCATCGTAGGGTTGATTCATCGTAGGGTTGATTCATCCTAGGGTTGATTCATCCTAGGGTTGATTCATCGTAGGGTTGATTCATCGTAGGGTTGATTCATCGTAGGGTTGATTCATCGCAGGGTTGATTCATGAATCAACCCTACCATTAGTATGGGGGGGAGCCGACAATTTTTAACACCTACCCACTTAATTTAGAGATTTTCTGCAACCTCATCGCTATTTTTCCCATTTTTGAACTCTCAAACCCTAATTAGGCCAGCAGTCTCTTGAAACTTAACAATATTAACAGACAAGGATAGGAAAATAATTGCTAGATTGATTTAGGTACAGTCAAATGTAACCGCGAGAACAAGAGAAAAAAGGCGGTTTTGCTAGGTAAAACCGTTAAAAGCCCTAGCTTAATTTCTCGATTCTGACGATTAAATAAATATTAAAACAGCCGATGAATCTAACGAACTTTCCTTGGTTAACTGCCATCATCCTTTTTCCCATCGTCGCCGCTTTATTGGTTCCCATAATTCCCGATAAAGACGGTAAAACCGTGAGATGGTTTGCTCTGACGGTGGGATTAATCGACTTTGCCCTAATTATCTACGCTTTCTATAGCAGTTACGATTTCGCTAATCCCAATCTGCAATTAGTGGAAAGTTACCAATGGTTGCCCGAAATTGACCTAAGATGGTCCTTAGGAGCCGATGGCCTCTCCATGCCTCTGATTATCTTAACGGGATTTATCACCACTCTGGCTATCTTAGCGGCTTGGCCGGTCACTTTTAAACCGAAACTATTCTACTTCCTGATGCTGTTGATGTACGGGGGACAGATTGCGGTGTTTGCCGTGCAGGATCTGTTACTGTTCTTCCTCGTCTGGGAATTAGAATTGGTCCCCGTCTATCTGATCCTCTCTATTTGGGGCGGTAAACGCCGTCTCTACGCGGCCACCAAATTTATCCTTTACACCGCCGGAGGCTCCCTATTCATCCTTGTAGCGGCGCTGACGATGGCTTTTTATGGCGATACCGTCTCCTTTGACATGGTGACTATTGCTGGCAAGGATTTCCCCCTGAAACTGCAATTATTCCTCTACGCCGGTTTCCTGATTGCCTACGGGGTAAAATTGCCGATTTTCCCCCTCCATACTTGGCTACCAGATGCCCACGGCGAAGCCACTGCCCCTGCCCATATGTTACTAGCGGGAATTTTGCTTAAAATGGGTGGTTATGCGCTCCTACGCATGAATATGGGGATGTTACCCGATGCTCACGCCGTTTTCGCGCCCGTTTTGGTGATTTTAGGGGTAGTTAATATTATCTACGCCGCCTTAACCTCCTTTGCCCAACGCAATCTTAAGCGCAAAATTGCCTATTCTTCCATCTCTCACATGGGATTTGTCCTGATTGGTATGGCTTCCTTTACCGATATTGGCACAAGTGGGGCGATGCTACAGATGATTTCCCACGGACTGATTGGGGCGAGTTTATTCTTTATGGTCGGTTGTACCTACGATCGCACCCATACCCTGATGTTAGACGAGATGGGCGGTGTCGGCAAGAAAATGAAGAAAGTTTTTGCCATGTGGACTACCTGTTCCCTCGCTTCCCTGGCTTTGCCCGGGATGAGCGGTTTTGTGGCGGAATTAATGGTATTTATCGGTTTTGCCACCAGTGATGCCTATAGTCCCACTTTCCGCGTCATCATCGTCTTTTTAGCGGCTATCGGTGTCATTCTCACCCCGATTTATCTCTTGTCCATGTTGCGAGAAATTCTCTACGGGCCGGAAAATAAGGAATTAGAAGAACACCATGCCCTAGTGGATGCGGAACCCCGGGAAGTCTTTATCATCGCTTCTCTATTAGTGCCAATTATCGGCATTGGACTCTATCCCAAAGTGGCGACGACGATTTACGATGCTACTACCAATAAATTAACCGCCCTAGTGCGTAATTCTGTCCCCAGTTTAGTGCAACAGGCAAAGGCAAAAACCCCCAGTTTCTCCCTTTATTCCCTAAAAGCCCCCGAAATCTAAGGAGTTATCAGTTATCAGTTATCAGTTACCAGTTACCAGTTATCAGATTTGAGTTTTAAGTGAGCAGTATTAAATCCCACTTTCCGCACTTCTTAACATTCAATTGATAATTTTTACTAATATTAGATCCGGTTATTAAAGAATGATTATTTATTCTCCCTTTTGCCTTTTGCATGAGTAGAAAACGGGTTTCTCGGAGAAACCCGTTTTCTGTGCGTTACTCAACGGATTTAGTATTATTATACTTTTAATTGATTGTGTCATTATTTTAATGCGATCGCTAACGAGTACAGCCTGGAGAATTATCAGAATTAGTCCCCACTGGAGCAATCGCGCCCAAAGAAGATTAGGCGGTCGCAACGCGCTCGCTACGCGAGA
>NZ_JASJFE010000899.1:0-2984 GCF_030067735.1 Microcystis sp. M53598_WE2
TATCTGTTCTTTCCTCAAAATATTTAGCTAATCTTTGAGAAGATACAGGTTTAGCTGAAGAACCGCGAATAACGTTAACCATAATTTTTACCTCGGGAGTTCTTTTAGCAGAATCATTAGATGCCTATTGATTCTTGAGGAGGGCAACAAAATTACTATAGCATTTTTTCAACCATCAAGTCATGTTATGCTCATCGGTTAATCCCCAGTTTTGACCTAAAGCTATAAATTATAGCTATTAAGTAGGGAGGCACAATTATTTGTAGGATGGGTTAGCGGTAGCGTAACATGAGTGGGCGTTGGGTTTCATGCTTCAACCCAACCTACGTTCTATAAATATAGATATTAACCTCTCACAATAAACCGCGATAGCGGATAAAAACGAGGATTACTGCCCAGGAACCTAAAGCTACTTTAACGGCGACTAAAATGTTTAGTATCGGCAAAATGCCGCCACTAAATAGCGCCCCTAATTCCCCGTGGGGTAACTCAAATCCTGAGAGAGTAATGGCAGCCAAAACAATAAAAACTAAGACGGAAATTTTCTCCCATGTTGCCGCTTGCCAACGGCGATAAATTGCTTGCATCCATTCGGGAGACGAGGTAATTGCTATTAAACCAATTGCCGTACCTCCGGCGACTCCGGCGGCAAAACCTCCCCCCGGACTTAAATGTCCGCGGATAGCTAATTCAATGCCCACTAAAGCGGTAATTGTTGCCCCTAAACGGGCTAAAATAATTGAAGGTTGGTCGGTAAATTGATGGATTTTACTGGCGGGTTTTTCGGTGGCTAAAATAAAATTTGCCCCCATAATGGCAATGGTAAAAACAACCACTTCATAGATGGTATCGTAGAGACGATTACGAAAAATAACCACCGAAACCGCATTAGGAACACCGCCGTCGCGCACCAGGGATTCAACAATTTCTAAGGATGATACAGAGGAAGCAGTATTGGGAATAATTACCATTTTGATAGCGAAGGCAATAGCGGCTAGAGTATAAATCCATTTCATTAGTGTTTCTCCTCTAATTTGGGGGTTTCAATACAGGTTAAAATCGTGTTTGCTGCCGTTAATTCATTTTTAAAAATATCGTAGAGATAGGGTAATCTAATTGTGGTTTCGTAGGGGATGGTTTCTGGATTGTCTTGACGGATACAGACGGCATGAACATCCTTATCCATAAGTGCCTGTTGCAAAGCTTGTTTATCACTGTAGGCAACTAATTCTAAACGCATAAAACGCTTACTTAAAACCGTTTGTAGTTGAGTTTTTAACTGTTCTAAAACTGTATCGGTTTCCTCGGCAATTACTCCTAAACGCATCACTAAAGAGGAACGAATCGCCACCGCGTAGAGAGTTACGGCTAACATGGTTCCCATCAAAGCTTCGGTTAAAGATACATCTGCCGCCCCTAATAAAGCATAAACTAAGGCTGCTATTGCTCCCAAAACCCCGCGAATTACTAAAGCTTGGTAGGGATTGGATTGTAACATCACCATCGCCGCAGTTAAAGGCAAGAGGGCAACAATAACATAGAGATAACTTTCATTCATCTTTAATTTTACTCTCGATCGCTAGAAGTATAAGCTAAAACGTAGCCTAACATGGTGTTCCAAATTGCTAAGGAAATTATTGCCAATAATAATAAAGGCCAATTTTGGGGAACTTTCAAAAGTAGTCCGAAAATAATCGCCATGGAACCCAACGTATCAGCGACAGATAGACCGTGTAATTTATATAATACCGAGCGCTTGTCTAAAAGATGCGCCGTTCCCCAAAACCAGAAAAACACTCCGATAGTGATGCAGATATAACTGAAAATGTCAATCATGATTCGTTCAATCGTTTAAGAATTTGTGCTAATAACATAAAGCCAGCATTACCGACACTGAGAATAATCACTGCTACCACTCCAATCATCCAATCATCCCGCAGAACTGACACCACTAGAATAATAATCGATGATTTACTGGAAGCACTGGCAAAGGCGGCCATTTTTTGCCAGATGTCATCATTTCTTGCCACTTCATAAAGGGGAATTAATAGGGCGACAATCATGGCAATGAGAACAATATTCATCCCTGGGAACTCCGTTTAATTACATGAACTTCATAACCCTCATTTTCCTTGTATTCGGTGACGATAGTTTTCGGTGTAAAAGTAATGAGAAATATATCCCAAAAAGCCAATCTGGGTGAACGTTTACCCGAAATTCTCTCTAAAATAATTTCTTCTTCCTTGTGGGGACGAAAGATGATTTCAAACGCTTCCTTATAAGCTTGGGGAATAGCTATAAAGACTTTAATTATTACCTTTAACCAATCGCCTAAAGTTTCGCTAGAGCCGAAATTACGGGGCAAAAGAAAAGCAATAGCCACCCCGATCATAATATTAGCGGGGGTAAAATTAGCGGTGAGCAAAAACCACATAGTTAAACGCAGAATTATATGTCCGATCATGCTAAGACCATCCAAAACAATAGAACTAACATTATACTCATCATCCCGATGAGATTATCAAATTGTTCCCAAGCCCGTGATAATTTTAGGGATAACTTTTTGAAAACTCCCAGATATAACCACCACCCCGCACCGATGACGGCTAAAGCTTTGATAATATTGGGGAGATTATAAGCTTCAACATAGACGGCATTGGATAAAAATAGGGCGGCAAGGAGCAGAATTATTGCTATCCAGAAACCGATAGTTAGCTTCTGTTTACTTTCGCCACCCGCGTGGGGTAAAAAGATAAATTTAGCAAAGGAAATCGCCGTCCCCACCGCCACAAGATTGATTATAATCTCTTGCCAGGGGACTAAATTTTTCATCGTTAACGCTTTTGCCCCAAAACCGGATAATAGGGGGAATCCAGAGATAGAAAAACTAGCAACCACTAGGGCAATCCAGAGGGAATTAGGGATCGATTGTTGCTGTAATTCTTTAAAATTGCGACTGGGTAAAACTCCCGCTAACAGAAATA
>NZ_JASJFE010000291.1:0-7602 GCF_030067735.1 Microcystis sp. M53598_WE2
AGACAATTACCCCCACATCTTCTGCTGGTAAAGAATCGAGTAAACTTTCTTGAGTTAGCAGTAGAGAAATTTGGGCATCTTCTGCCATATAAGTCAACCGTTGCTGGGGATAATCTGGATCTAAAGGTATATAGGCTCCTCCAGCTTTGAGAACTGCTAATAATCCGACAATAACTAACAGCGACCGCTCTAAATAAATGCCAACTAAAACTTCTGAATTTACCCCCAAAGATTGAAGATAATGGGCTAATTGATTCGCCTGAATATTTAAGTCTTGATAGGTTAATTCTTGACCTTCAAAGACCACTGCTACTGCAGCCGGTGTTCGTGCTGCTTGTTCTTCAAATAAATGATGAATACACTGATGGAAAGGATATTCTTTTTCGGTAGCATTCCAGTCTTGTAATAATTCTTTTGCCTCGACTTCGGTTAATAGTGGTAGTTGAAAGATTGGCTGTTGCGGGTTAACAACCAATGCTTCTAGCAAGGTGATAAAATTCCCTGTTAATCGCTCAATGGTGCTGCGATCAAATAAATCGGTATTATATTCCCATACCCCTTTTAATTCTGCACCGGTATTCTCCATCGCCAGGGTTAGATCAAATTTGGCGGTGTCATTTTCTGTGGTGAGGGGAGTGGCGGTTAATCCTGTTAGTTCTAAGGGAGACGGGGGACTATTTTGCAGCAGAAAATCCACTTGAAATAAAGGCGCGTGACTTAAATCTCGTTCAGGTTGTAGGACTTCTACTAACATTTCAAAGGGCAAATCCTGATGAGCATAGGCATCCATTGCCATCTCCCGTACTCGACCCAATAACTGATTAAAATTGGGCTTACCTGACAAGTCAATTCGCAGGACCAAAGTATTGACAAAAAAGCCGATTAAACCTTCAATTTCACTGCGATTACGGTTAGCAATGGGAGTGCCAATTAAGATGTCTTCCTGTTCTGTATAACGGTAAAGTAAGACAGCATAAGCGGTTAACAGGGTCATAAATAAGGTGACACCCTGTTCCTGGGTTAATTGGGTCAGTTTTTCGGTTAATTCCCAAGAAAGGCTAAAGGGTAAATGTCCCCCAGCAAAACTTTGTTGATTGGGTCGAGGTCTATCTGTTGGTAAAGATAGGAGGGCCGGTGCGCCGGCTAACTGTTTTTGCCAGTAGTCTAGTTGCTGTTGCAATACCTCTCCCTGCAGCCATTGTCTTTGCCAAAGGGTAAAATCTCCATACTGGATAGATAGGGGATTGAGAGGCGAAGATAAACCCTGAATATAAGCATTATAGAGGGCGGTTAGTTCCTGAAGAAATACCTCCATTGACCAGCCATCACTGACAATATGGTGCATACAGACTAATAAGAGATGTTCCGTTTCAGATAACACCAATAAAGTGATTCTGATTAAGGGTTCACCGGCTAAGTCAAAGGGTTGAATCGCTTGATTTTGTGCTAACTCTTGGGAGGCAATTGCTTGTTCACTGCTAGATAAATGCTGTAAATCCACAACCGTAACTGTCCAGTTTCGTGCTTGTATAACTTGGGTAGGGATACCATCAACGGTAATAAAGTTGGTGCGTAAAGCCTCATGGCGATCGCAAATTTCTTCTAAACTCTGGATTAAGATTTCTGAGTTTAAAGTTCCTTCTAAACGCAAGGCTAGGGGGATATTATAAAAAGAACTATTCGACTCAAATTCAGCCAAAAACCAGAGACGAGTCTGAGCAAAAGATAAGGGTAGTTCTGCTGCTTTGTCCCTGGGTAAAATCGGCAGTTCAGTGAGTTGTTCTCCTTCGGAAAGCCGTTTTATTTCCTGGGACAATTCGGCGATTGTCGGTGCAACAAATAACTCGCGTAAGGGCATTTCTACCTGAAAAGCCTCACGGATGCGCGAAATTAGTTGCGTTGCTAATAATGAATGTCCACCTAACTCAAAGAAGTTGTCGTGAATCCCCACCTGTGCAACTTTTAATACTTTTGCCCAAATCGATGATAATATCTCTTCAATGGGGTTACGCGGCGCAATATACTGCTCTTGGCTTTGGAATTCGGGAGCCGGTAAACCACGGTAATCAGTCTTACCATTAGGTGTTAAGGGTAGGGATTCCAAAATGACAAAGGCACTAGGAATCATATACTCTGGTAACTTAGCTTTCAGGAATTGCCGCAGTTCAGTAACATTAAGCGAATTTTGCTCTTTTGGAGTGGAAATAATCTCTATTTGAGGAATAATATAGGCGACTAAACGTTTCTGATTTGTCTCATCTTCTTGGGCAATAACAACAGCCGTTTTGACCGCACTGTGCTGACTAAGAACGGTTTCAATTTCTCCCAATTCAATGCGGAAACCGCGAATTTTTACTTGATTGTCAATGCGTCCTAAATACTCAATATTACCGTCGGGTAAATAACGCCCTAAGTCTCCCGTTTTATATAATCTGCTTTCTGTTTCCTGATGGAAGGGATGAGGGATAAATTTTTCATTGGTTAACTCTGGATGATTGAGGTAGCCTCTCGCTAATCCCGCACCGCCTATGTGTAATTCCCCAGGCACACCAACAGGAACAGGTTGCAAATATTCGTCTAAAATATAGGTTTCTACCTTAGCAATGGGACGACCAATCACTGGTTTGAGGTTAGCTGTGATCAAACATATCGTGCTATCCACAGTGCATTCTGTCGGGCCATAAACGTTATAGAAATTAATGTTTTCAGCCTTGGCCAAAGTAGCCCACATAGATTCATCAATGGCTTCTCCTCCCACCAAGACAGATTGAGGATGATTGTCACTTTCTAGCAATCCTACTGAAATTAGTAGCCTCAGTTGCGATGGTGTGCAATCCAATACATCTATTTTTTGCTGCCGCAGGTGGGATAACATGGCATGGCTATCAAATCGCACCTTTTCTGGCACAATGTTCAGGCTATGACCATATATCAGTTGAATAATTTGTTGCACAGAAGCGTCAAAAGCTAAAGAGGCATTGATGCTGACTCGCAATGGGGAAATCTGATGGTGAGCATAGATAGCTTCATGCAGTCCGTGAGCAAGATTGACAACGGAGGAGTGCTGAATCATCACTCCCTTTGGCTTTCCTGTTGAACCTGAAGTGTAGATTGCATAAGCTAAGTTTTCCGGTTGAACTTCACAGCAGGGATTTGATTCCTGTGCTTGAGTGATAAACGACCAGTCAGTATCTAAACAAACGATTTCTGATTGGTGTTTTGGAAGTCCTGCGATTAAATGTTTTTGGGTTAACAGAACTCTAATTTGAGCATCTTGGAGGATATACAGTAAACGCTCAGTTGGATATTCTGGGTCAAGAGGAACATAAGCACCACCCGCTTTTAATATCGCTAATAACCCCACAATCATGTCTAAAGAACGTTCAAGACAAATCCCCACTAATTGCTCAGGTTTTACTCCTAAAGACTGCAAATAATGTGCTAACTGATTAGCTCGACAATTTAACTCATTGTAGGTTAATTGTTGCTCTGAATATACAACTGCTACCGCTTCGGGTGTGCGTTTTACCTGTTCTTCAAATAACTGATGAATACAGTAATGATCAGGATAAGACGTTTGAGTTTGATTCCATTCTACTAATAATTGCTGTTTTTCCGATTCAGTCAGTAAAGGTAATTCCCCGATGGTTTGCTGAGGATTGGCTACAATTCCTTTTAATAAAGTTTGGAAATGACCCACCATGCGGGTAATTCTTTCGGCGGTAAATAGGTCGCTATCATATTCCCAAAAACCTTCTAAATAAGCTCCTTTTTCGGTTTCAATTTCCTCTAAAACTAAGCTGAGATCAAATTTAATTCTCTGGTTTTCAACGGCTAAATATTGAGCCTTTAAATCAGGTAATTCTAAAGCATTGAGGGGGGCATTTTGCAGCGCAAACATGACCTGAAATAAGGGATTGTAACTTAAACTTCGTTCGATTTCTAACCCATCAACCACTTGTTCAAAGGGGACATCTTGATTAGCATACGCTTCTAAAACAACATTGCGAGCTTGCTGTAATAATCCCGAAAAAGTCGGATTTCCTTCTAGGGAATTTCGCAGCACTAAAGTGTTGACAAAAAAACCAATCAAAGGTTCAATTTCTTGTCGGTTTCGGTTGGCGGTAGGTGTCCCGATTAAAATATCATCTTGGCCACTATAACGGAAGAGTAAAGTGTTTAAAGCAGCCAGTAAGGTCATAAATAAAGTCGCCCCCGACTTTTGGCTCAAAAGTTTCAGTTTTTCGGTGAGTTCTGAGTTAATTTGAAACGAGATACTATGACCTCGAAAATTGGCAGTAGCTGGACGGGGTTTATCGGTTGGAAGTTCTAATAAAGGAGGAGCGCCCGTTAATTGTTTTTTCCAATAATTTAACTGATTTTCTAAGATTTCACCTTGTAACCATTGTCTTTGCCATACCGCAAAATCCGCATATTGTATAGGTAATTCGGGTAAATCTACGGTTGAATTGGATAAAAGTGCTTGATAAAATTTAGATAATTCTTTAAATAAAATGCCCTTTGACCAACCATCGATAATAATATGATGGAAAACGTTAACTAAAATATAATTTTCATATCCCAGATCAAACAGAGTACATCGTAATAGGGGAGCTTGAGTTAAATCAAAGGGTTTTTGTAGTTCTTCAATAATCTGTTTATCAATTTGATCTTGGGAAATATCCTTTAAATTAATAACTAATAATTTAATCTTTAGAGATGGAGCAATTTTTTGAATAGGTTTTCCTTCAACCATTGGAAAGCTTGTGCGTAAGCTCTCATGCCGTTGAATAATAGCATTAATCGTTTGCTCTAAAATATCAATGTTTAAGCGTCCCGTTAAACGGATGGTTAGAGCTTCATTATAAGCCGAATTTTGCTGATCCATCTGATAGAGAAACCACATTCTCTGTTGAGCAAAAGATAGAGGTAACTCTTCAGTTCTGGCAACGGGATCAATCACCGATTCAAGGGGTTTAGACGGTGTTGTTGCGCTTCTTAAAAAAGTGAGAATTTCTGGTTTTCTTGTGCCGATTTCTTGCTTAATTTCCGGTGTCATCGCTCCCTGGGGAGCTTGATATTTTAACTTATCTTCCTCAAGCCAAAGATTGATGTCTAAACTATTTAAGTAAGATAAAAATTCTGCGACTTTCATTAATAGTATCCTTTTCCCTAATTGATGTTCTGGTATTTTTGGAATGGGGGGTGATGTTTGGCTGGGTTCAGTAGCTCAAGCTAGAGCTACTGTTAGAGATATAATCAACGGTTCTCATAAATTTAAATACCCTCAAAGACTAAACACTATGGCACAAATAAAGGTTATCAATGGCGAGGAGTGAGTGGTTATTGTTAAAGTCAGTTACTATGGGAGCAACCGCTTACATACTCCACAAAAAGACTGTTTTAAACAGAAACTATTTATAGCATATTCTGGATGATAAATTTTAGTGATGGATACAATTTTTTACATTTTTTCCAAAATGGCTCTGAAAAGCTTAAATTTTAGTTAAGCTATTTTCATAATTCTCCTTCTTCATAATTTTCTGAGGCTGTTGTCATAACTTTACCACTTTTGGATAGACTGTGACTATTTTTGGCTACATTAAGCACCTCAATCGTTTGAGTTAAACTGGCAACGGTGGGGTATTCTAATAAACTGTGCAACGACAATTCTACCGAGAAAACATCGCGTAAACGAGAAATAACTTGACTCGCCAGTAAAGAATGTCCTCCTAGTTCAAAGAAATTGTCATGAATTCCAATTTGAGATAGATTTAACACCTTTTGCCAAATGTTAGCAACTTGACGTTCAGCTTCCGTTCTGGGTGCTATCAATTCGTTATTTTCTTTGCCTTGGAGTTCCTTGAGTAATTGCCGCTTATCAATATCTCCATTATCCTTGATAGGGAGGGATTGCCGCAGCACCAGGGGACATTGATAGGACGTTCCAAATCGATCTTTTAGACTAACATGATTAGGTAGATTGACCGATTGAACTGTAGATTTACGGGTGTAATAAGCCGTTAACTTTTGGCATCCTTCCGACCTAGATGTGAAACGGTTAATCTTGCTATTACTCCCATCTAAACCGATCATTAATTGTCTTTGGTTGTGATATAAACTCGTTAGAAATGAGTCTAAACCTTGCCGTACTGTCATATCATAATACCCTTGAGATCGAGTTATGTATTGCATCTGATAACCTTGGCTAATCCCGGTTTCTTGCCAAGTTGTCCAACTGTAACAATAACTGGGGAACAAATTCTTAGATTTTTGATAGCTGTTCAAAGACTCAAGGAAACTATTAGCCGCCGCATAGGAACCCAAAGCCGCTCCTCCAAAAAAACTAGCCAAGGAAGAAAAACTAATAAAAATTCCCTGAGATTCTTTGAGAAGTTGATGTAAAACCCAAGTTCCTATTACTTTAGGACGAAGAATTGTCGATAAACCCTCTTGATTTTCGTCCAGAAGTAAACAATCTTTGTAAATTCCAGCCAGATGAATCACCCCATTAAGTTCTCCTTGCCATTGTCTTTTTACCTGTTCTACAGTCTGTTTAACTTGAGGGAAATTAGCCACATCTACCGCTTGATAAATTACTTCTCCCCCAAGGTTTTCTAAAGCTTGGAGACTTTTTATTTTTAAGGATAATTGATCTTCGGTTTTGAGGTACTCACTCCAAAGGTGTTTTTCTGGTAAAGGTGTTTTTCCAATTAACAGTAAACGAGCTTGATAATTTTTGAGCAAATACTGAGCAATTTGTCTGCCAATCCCTCCTAGTCCTCCAGTAATCAGATAAATTCCCCCTGATTTAAAGGGTAATTCCTGTTGGGGGTGTTGAAGTAAATTGACTTTTTCCAAACCTGCAATTAAACGTTTCCCGTTGCGATAGGCAATTTCTCTTTCCTTGGATAAAACGGATAGTTCTTGCAGCAGATAACTGACATTAATTTCGGTTTGATCCAGGGGTAAATCAACATGACGAGTATTTAACCAAGGAAGTTCTTGAGCTAGGGTTTTGATCAGTCCTAAAACTGGAGATTTTTCATAGGCAATTTCATCGGTTTCTATGACAAATTGACTATAACTAGAAACAAATAGCAATTGAATTTTTGAGTTAAAATCATGAGTTTTAGCTAAAGCTTGAACTAGGAATAATAAATCATAAGTCCCTTTTTCTTGTGCTTTTTCTAACTGTTCAATTGTTGAAATTTCTCCCTGATAGTCTTGATAATTCCCCAGATGAATAATATTGCCAAGAATAATTTTTCGCTCGGATAAAGATGCCATTAACTGTTGATAATGATTGGCTGTCCCGGGTCTTAGGGTATAGCAATTTTGACTGATTTGAGAAAATTCTTCCGCTGCTAAAACCGTGATACAGGGTAAGTTTTGCCCTTGAATTTTTTCTGCTAAAGATGCTCCTAAACCTAAGGAATCCAGAAAAATTAAACTACAACACTTGGAAAGTTCGGGTTTTAAGTTAACTGGAGATCGAGGTTTCCAAACTTTCTGGTAAAACCAATCAGGAATGGTTTGAGCGTTTTCTAATAAAATATCTATTTCTTTTAAAATAGAATTAAATTCTCCATTTCCAAACCG
>NZ_JASJFE010000026.1:0-2287 GCF_030067735.1 Microcystis sp. M53598_WE2
CATGTTATTTTCAAAATATTTGCCTGATTTTACTATGATAATAGAAAAATACGATATGTGATCGCCCCTCCTCCTCATCAAAAAGCGATCGCCCTTTGCGTTCCTATCCCAAGCGGCAGCTTTAAAGTTTAATCCACAAGATGACAGCGAATAACAATCAATTTGGTGTGTTACATTTATAATATAGATATTTCAAGTAAAAATCATTTCACCAACAGATCATGCTTAATTCTATTAACGCATTATTTGACGGAAAGGTCTTTCATCCAGAGCAACCCGTTAGATTGAAGGCTAATACTCGTGTCCGCATTATTGTTGATAACTTATCGGATGAAAATAATGAACTCACTTCTTTTTTAGAGACAGCAGAATCATTACAACTAGACGGACCCTCTGATTGGTCAGAAAATCTAGATAAATATTTATATGGTGAAGAAAAAGAGCATGAACCCTGAGAAATTTCTCGATACAAGTTATGTGATCGCTTTATCTTCATCTACGGACGATTATCATCATAAAGCACTTGCCATTGCCCAACAATTAAAAGCTTCAAAAACACCTTTAGTTACAACCAGAGCCATTATTTTAGAGATTGGCAATGCTTTATCTAAACAAAAATATCGCTCTAAGTCAATTAAATTATTGTCCTCATTAGAAAAGGACAAAACGGTGACAGTTATTCCCTTATCGGAAATTCTCTATCAAAAAGCTTTTCAACTATATTGTCAAAGAAACGATAAAAATTGGGGAATTGTTGACTGTATTTCTTTTATTGTAATGGAAGAGCGTAGAATAACGGAAGCATTAACAACGGATATTCATTTTCAGCAAGCTGGTTTTCGAGCTTTGTTGAGAGATTAATCTCAGGGCAGGCGATCGCACTTCTAAAAATAATCGCACTTTCAACAGCCAAAGTGATCGCATTCATAAATATCCCAAAAATCAGATAATTACGGTGAATAACAATCAATTAGGTGCGTTACATTTCATTAACGCACCCTACAAGATCCACGATCGCACTGGCTGCTTGACAACCCCCCCTGAACGGTTACAAAAAATATTGACAAAAAGATAACGATACGCTAAAGTATACATAGAAGTGATTGATATAGGATGAAAAAACAGTGTCTGATTTCTTCCAAGATTTTAAAGATCCTCTAGAGTTTGCTCATAAAGTTGCAGATCAAGTAACTAACAATTCTTCTCTGCAACAGTCCGTACAAAGTGCAGTACAACAAAATACTGCTCAAGCAGGACAAGCATTAGGAAATGTAATAGTAGGTGGAGCGGCGGCTGTGGGGAGTACTACAGTCGGAGTAGCGGCTGTGGGAGCAGTTACACAAGCTGGAATAATGACAGGAGGTGCTCTTGCTACTCTGGGGACAGCGGCCGCGGGTTCTTGCCCTACTGTGGGTACAGTTATTTTGGCAGCATCTGCTGTTAATCCAGTTGTCTTGGGTACCGTTGCGATTGCAGGGGCAGTCTGTGTGGTTGCCAAAGTTCTAAATGATTAGTTAGTGATCGCACTTTATGGTATTGAGACAGGACTTACGATAAAGCACTAGATATAGCGCGTCTGCGTAAGCCCTCTTTCATCCAGGCTGAGAGTGCGATCGCTGATCTTAATAGTACTACAGATCGGCGATCAAGAAATATTCTGGATAGGACTATTTCAATAACTCGATTTCCCCTGGTCGCCAAGTCTTATCAAACCAAGGCTCAAGCGGGCCATAGAGCCGAAGAATCGTATTCCAACCCGTTTCAGGAATCGTCTGCACCCAATTATTTTCCTTATGATTAAAAGCAAAAAAGCGCGTTAAGTAACTATCTTTTAAGTCAAGACGGCAATTAGCGATCGCCGCTCCTGATCAAAAAGCGATCACACCATGAGAAGAAAACCTGATCGCACTAAAGGCCAAAATAATCGCAAATCAGATAATTATTGTTAAGAAAACAATTTGGTCCGTTACATTTTATTAGCGTATCCTACAGGATCACCGACTATACTAACTGGTTGCTTGTCGAGAGCAATTTCAAATAAAAATTCAGGGGCCAAGTCTGCTCCGTTTGGCCATTCTATTGTCCGACTATTTACATATACTTTTTGAAATAAACTTTTATCTTTTAAGGGTTCAAAGATTTCTCCATACAATTCTTGTTCTAAATCTACAATCCCTTCTATTCCATTATTAAAGGTTAGCTTTAATTGATACTTATCCAGATATTCCACACAGATAACATGAAGAAATAGCTCCTTTTTAGGGAAGGGGATCGATTCTGTTAAGAG
>NZ_JASJFE010000854.1:0-4338 GCF_030067735.1 Microcystis sp. M53598_WE2
CCTAGAGATGAAGTACAGAGTAATCCTTACTCATCAAGTATTTTAGCAACAATAACTAACCTCATCAATCTGAGAAAGGCTGTAGCGAAAGAAAATCTGATCAGTGGGAGCGTTACTTTTCATGCTTTCTAAATTTTATGCGAAGTTGTTGGGTTTCCTCGATCGAACTGTTCTAGGTTTGGGAAATGGAGTCAAGATAGAGAGTATCCGGACAGATATCTTGTTCGTTCGGCCAAGTTACCGTACCATCTAAAATTTTTACTTGATTAAAATACTGTTTGTTTTTAAGTTCTTGAAAGATGCCAAAATCGAGCAGTGGTGAACAATCATAAATTTTCTTTTCTTCATTAGTAAAGATGAGTTGTAATTGATAGTTTGGCAAAGGGATAACTTCTTTAACTCTAGGATTCATGATTTATCTCAGTGGTTCAATTTTATACAGTTGTTGTCCTGAAATCGAAGGACTCTCGCTCGGAAATAGCCTCGATCGAATAAAATTCTTTCATCGACAATCGCGAAAGAGTTCACAATCGAACTCTCGGATAATTTCCGTTTAACTAGGGGAATATAATCGGCTATCTCCATCTAATTTGATCGTAAACTTATCTCTTTTCTAGCTGCCAATAGCATTTCATAATAAACATTCCACTCGAAATAATCCATAGCGTCCCCTAGCTCACCAGAACGAAATCTAGGATAGAATTCTTCCGAACTCATGGGATATTGATTTTCCTATTGCTTGACACGGTTTTCTAAATCCAAAATTTGAGCGTTAATCTGCAAATTTTCCCGTTGTTCGCTCTCAATTTTTCGATTCAGTAACTCTCTTTCTTCCTCGGAGAGAGAGAATAATTCGCACGAGAGAATCAATCAGTTGGGTGTTCATTGTCCTTAAAATCCGAGATAGGATTATTTCCCCTGAGAACTGTAGCGGATTCGATCGAGAACCGCTGCCATAACTTCTAGGAAATAATGGATGGATGAGGCTGTACCTATCCACCCTAGATATCTAAATCTGCGGGGCTAAATTTCTTGTGAATCTGAGGAAAACCTAACTGTTTAATCACTTGATGTTTGCGTTCTTCCTCAAGGGATGACAACTGATTATAATTAACCCAGTGAATACAGTTAACCGGACAAGTTTCGATCGCTTCTTGAATAATTTCTTCTTCGTCACCGTCCTGATTATAGACGCGAGAGCGACCGTATTCGCCTTCAATAAAAAAGGTATTGGGGGCAACGTGGGCGCAGTGTTTACAACCGATACAAGTGACCTCATCGACGTAAACCGCTTTCTGGCGCAGTAAACCGCCCAATTCGGGTTCAAAACCGGTGCGATCAGGGGAATCTCTTAGGAATCCCCCTAACTCTGGTTCAAAACCAGAGCGTTCGGGAGAAAAATCAGCCATTAGGCACTCCAACGTTGTACCACTAGACGAATAGAACCATCAGTATTTTTTTCCTGTGCTGCCACCTGAAAACCCTGTTTAGCAGTTTCTGCCAGGATGGTGTGGTAGGCATAACCTTGATTTACTTTTCTTAAAAATCCTTCTACGGTTAGGGGTTGTTGCCAGTATTGCAAATCGGCAACTAACTCGTACTCGTTACCATTCCAGCGAAAACCGATATCGTAATTGTTATCTTGCTCGATTACCACCTCTGCGGTTAAAGTTTGACCTTGATAACCTTTGACGGGGTGAGAACCCTCTTTCCATTCCATACCCATATCGCTCAGGGCGGCTTTTAGGTAGGATAGATCGCGGATTTTGGTTTTGATATTGCTAAAGTGTGACATGGTTTTTCAGTGGCTTAAATAAAGGGATTGGGAAAAATGAAAAATTACCAGTCGCTAAAAGTGGCTGCGTTGCTGACTTTCTCTGACTGGCTGACGGTTTGATGGTAATAATCCGAGGTTTTCTCTTGAGACATCAGCTGCCCGAGTTGTGCCTCGATCGCCGCCGTCACCTCTTGACAAGATGAACCGACTATGCCTGTCACCTTTTCCATAACGCGACCATCGGGATAGATAATAAACTCTAGGCTTTCCATGCTCATAGCTCTTCTCGGCGTGATCTGGGGTTTGCAAAGCTCCCTATCGTTTTAATTTACGATAGTTTGCTAATCGTAGCAATCTGGTTAAAATTTTAGCAAAACTTTATATTACGTCACCTAACCACTTTCATTTTTTGTAAGTTTCCCGTAACTTTTCTTCATCGTCAAGGGCGAACCTTGACCCAGGAGGCACAATTTAACAAAACTACACAAAAAAGACGACCTGAAGCGATAAATTGAAAATAAAGGAGATGCAACGGCGAACCACGACCGCCGAAATAATAGAAGTTTGTCTATAGGAATCCCAACGAATATGAATAAACAAACAGCCAGCGATCGCCTTCGGATTGGTGTTTTAGGTTTTGGTGGTTTGGGACAGGCCGCCGCCAGAATTCTCGCCCCCAAACAGGAAATGCTCTGGACTGCCGCCGCCGATAAAGCCGGTTTTGCTTACCACAAAGACGGTCTAGATGTCAATACCTGTAACAAAATTTATCATGACCGGGGTTCGATCGGTTATCTGGAAAATTACGGCAGTCTCAGCCAGAACAGTATCGAGGAATTAATCAAAACTGCCGATGTAGAGGGCTATTTTCTCGCCTTGCCGAATTTACCCAACAATTTCATGGCCGATATCGCTAAAACTTTCATTCGCTTGGGTTGGCGCGGGGTTTTAGTCGATGCGCTCAAACGTACCAGCGCCATGGAACAAATCTTAGCACTACAAACAGACCTAGAAGCCGCCGGCATCACCTACATGACGGGCTGCGGCGCTACCCCCGGACTGTTAACTGCGGCTGCCGCCCTAGCTGCCCAGAGTTATGCAGAGATTCATAGCGTTAAAATTACCTTCGGCGTGGGAATTGCCAACTGGGAGGCTTATCGTGCCACCATTCGCGAAGATATCGCCCATTTACCCGGTTACAACCCAGAAACGGCGCACCGGATGAGTGATGCGGAAGTGGAAATGCTGTTAAATAAAACCAATGGCATTCTCAGCCTCGAAAATATGGAACACGCAGACGATATTATGCTGGAATTGGCTGGAATCTGTGGACGCGATCGGGTTTCCGTCGGGGGTGTGGTGGATACGCGCAACCCGAAAAAGCCCTTGAGTACCAATGTTAAAGTCACGGGGCGGACTTTTGAAGGCAAAATTTCCACCCATACCTTCACTTTAGGTGATGAAACCAGTATGGCGGCTAATGTCTGCGGGCCGGCTTTCGGTTATCTGAAAGCGGGGGTTTCCCTACATCGTCGCGGTATCTACGGATTATGGACAGCAGCGGAGATTATGCCGCAATTTGTGCGCTAGGGGTTTCTCTGCCGTAAAATAGCTAAAACTTTCGGGAAAATAGCGGGTAAGGGAGCGATCGCTTCTAGGCTCTCTCCCGTGACCGGATGTATTAAAATTAAACGATGGGCGTGGAGTAATTGCCCGGGTAGATTAATCCCGATAGAACGACCTGAACTATAGAGGGGATCCCCAAGAATCGGATGACCGATATGGCTGCTATGAACGCGAATTTGATGAGTTCTGCCAGTTTCTAGGCGAAATTCCATTAAGGTGTAGTTGCCTAGTCTTTCCTTGACTTGCCAGTGGGTGACGGCATTTCTACCGCCTTTTTCCACGGCAATAATAGCCATCTTTTGGCGATCGCTGCGGTGACGACCGATCGGCAGATCAATTGTACCTATTTCGCTTTTGGGGACACCGTGGACGAGGGCGATGTATTCCCGGCGGGCAGTTTTGGTTTTTAATTGTGCCTGTAGGTGTTGATGGGCCTGGTCGGTTTTGGCAATAACGATCGCGCCCGTGGTATCCTTATCTAAGCGGTGGACTATACCGGGGCGTTGAATTCCACCAATTCCAGCTAAATTTGGGCAGTGATGCAGTAAAGCGTTGACCAAGGTTCCCGATTCGTGGCCGGGAGCCGGATGAACCACTAAATCAGCAGGTTTATTGATAATAATCAGATAGTCGTCTTCGTAAAGAATATCAAGCTCGATCGCCTCGGCGCTTAATTCGAGGGGTTGACTGTCGGGAATGGTAATCTTTAAGCGATCACCTTGACCAACTTTAGTATTTTTATTAGTGCAAATTTGACCATTTAACTGTATATATCCCTGTTCTATCAGTTTTTGCAGCCTCGATCTCGATAAATCGGGCAATTGTGACCCCATCCAAGCATCTAAACGTTCTTTTTTTCCCGCAACTTCTAAGTTTAATTGGTTCATCGGTTTTTAGTTATCAGGGTGTAGGGTGTGGGGGAGAAGGGAGGGGGC
>NZ_JASJFE010001086.1:0-3093 GCF_030067735.1 Microcystis sp. M53598_WE2
GGTCAAAAAGTGATGTAATCGGTTATAAACTACTCCGACGGCATTATTGGCCATTTGAGTGAGGTTTTTCCTCTCACTTTCCCCTAATAATCCTCCTAAATATTGTCTGAAGCCGTTTTGTTGCGCTTCGTTTTTGAAGCAATTGTCAAACCGCCGACACCATCGGTCAAAGCAGGGAGGCATCGCAGCTGGGGTTGTCTCTTTCATCGCCGCTCTTTCAACGTAAAGTGCTTATTCTATAACAATTATACTCTATAGCAATTCTTGGAGCTATGAGGTACAATGGAAAGCAAATAGACAAATAATAGAACTTACCGGCTTCCTATGAGACCCTATTCCGTAGATTTTCGCCAAAAAATTATCGATGTCTGGAAGAAAGAAAAAATTTCCATTCGAGGACTAGCCCAGAGATTTGACGTGGCTAAAAGCTTTATTCAGAAGTTATTGAAGCAACATAAAGAAACAGGAGATATCCGTCCTCGTCCGCAAGGGGGAAGTCCGCCAACCAAGTTAAATAGTGAACAACTGATAATTTTAATAGAAATCATCGAAGAGAACAATGATGCAACTCTCGAAGAATTATCGGACTTACTGTATGAAAAGACACAGGTGAAAGTCAGTAGAGCCACCCTGGGGCGGCTTATGCAAAAACTCAATTACAGTTTCAAAAAAAAACACTACACGCGGCGGAAAAAGAAAGTGACAGGGTACAGCAAAAAAGAGTGGAATACTGGTCAGAAGTTCGGGAAATTGAGGCATCAAAACTAATTTTCATCGATGAATCGGGGGTAAATTTAGCCCTTTTGAGACTCTATGCTAGAGCCTTAATTGGCCGAAGAGATCGGGGAAGAAAACCACAAAAAAGAGGGAGAAATATTTCAATAATTAGTGCTATAAGCTTAGAAAAAGTTGTCGCATCAGTCAACATATACGGTGCAGTGGATGCGGTAACATTTGAAGGATTTATTCTAAAGGAAGTGCTGCCAAAAATTAAAGAAGGAGACTGTCTGATCATGGATAACGCCAAGATTCATCTCGGAGAAATGGTCAGAGAAATAATCGAACAAGAAAAAGCTAGACTCATCTATTTACCTCCTTATTCTCCCGAATTCTCTCCTATTGAAAACTTTTGGTCAAAAGTGAAAGCGACGTTAAGAAAACTGAAGGCGAGAACTTACAAAGACTTAATAGAAGGGATTGAATTGGCTATGTTAGAAGTTACTCAAAAAGATATTCGCAATTGGTTTACTCACTGTTGCTACTGTACCTCATAAGTCAGAGAATTGCTATAAATTAACAGGATGTACTCTCAGAAAATTTGAAGAGAGATAGGCTTTTAGTGGCTTGGGAACAAGCTTTATCAATTTATTCATAATCAATATTGGCAGAGGATTAAAGATTAGTTATTGTCACTAACTTTTTTGATTAGAAAAAGATAAACTTGAGAATTTTCATTCAAATTTATTGACTCAAAATCCGCTGTACTTAATTTAAATGAATCAACCCTACGCTGTAGGGGGGATTAAGAGAATTTCCGCCGTTCCGTTACTGGCTAAAAATCGGGAAAAAGCCCAATAAATCTAAAGATGCCCAAAATCCTTAACTGGTTACTAGATACTGGTTAACGGAACAATGGGAAGAATTGATGAAACAACTCAATCTGTTTAAAGAGAGCGATCTCGCGAGCGCGAGCGCGTTGCGACCGCAAGCTCCCTCGTCAACAAGAAAAGCTAGTCGTGGACAAAGAGAACCTTGTCCTTTGGAAGCAGCGCATTTTCGAGTACCAGCAATCTACTAGGGAGCAGAAACAGCTGCAACAGCGGGCTTTATTCGATTTACCCCGTCAAACTTGGCATACTCCCAACGAAATTGACCCTTTCGTCTTGATTCTCACTGGTACTATCAACTAAAACAAGACAAATTTGATCTCTAATTTGCTTTAGATAACATCCTGTATCCATCAAAAAAAATTAGCCATCCGACCACAACGAGCCAATGAATTATTACCGAGAGCCAAAGTGAACCAGATTTAAAATAGGAAATTGTACAGATTACGCCTAGTAGTGTCATTGAAAACAGAAAAATTGGGTTAAAAAAAGTTGGAAAACCTGCTCGATAAAAAGTTAAAGCGTTCAAAGGATGATAAACAATATAAGCAATTAAGCTAATACTTCCCCACACAAACATGGAGATAAGCGAAGGGTTTTCTAAATTAACATTGGGCAAGAGTAAAACTCGGAAAATGATTTCCTCTCCCATTGCAGGCATGAAAAAGAGAAATACAAGCAATCGGGTTAGTTTTGGCCATGACAGGGTTAGTATTTCAAATTTAATAAAGTTAAACCTAAATCCTAGAGGTAAGACAATTAAAGTAAATAATAATAAGAGTAGGAGGGATAGCCCACAGTCAGCCAAAGATGGAATCACCGAAAAAGCTACATTTAGGCGAAGAAAAATTACTCTAACTATGGGTTCAATAAAAGTGTAAATCTGTTGACTTATTACCATTAACGACATTTAATCAAGTCAGAAGTTGGTGGGGTGAATTCGATGAAGGCAATATCGTCTTTATTGATTTGTAAGAGATGATTTTTTGTTGGATTTACTTGTTTTTTTTGCAAGCATCGGTTCCAATATCGGGACGTTGGGGATGTGTCTGACCGTGATTGTAGTTTTTCGGTTCTTTAGATTGTCCGCTATTACTTTTTGCTTTTGCCATGATTACCCCGCTATCCTGTGATCGCTTATTCGAGCTGCATCTAGTTATTAATTGATGAGAATAGATAGCGATCGCTGATCGAGAAGCTTAATACTTTTGACATAATCTGATTTAATCTAAGATAGTGTACATTATATAGCATCTTATAAGTAATCTGGCTCTTCGTTACCCTTTATGCTAAATCAACAGACAAGATGCCAAGATAACATACTTCTAACCCAAAAATTCCGAAAGTTTCTAAAGCCATAGCCTCTTCGTTTTATTAGTTTAAGTTTATTGTTGATTCCCTCGACCACCCCATTCGTTGTCCTTCGCTCGAAATAACTAATTATTTCTCCAAACCAGTTTCGGATTGTTTGACAACTCTTGGTAAA
>NZ_JASJFE010000903.1:0-2153 GCF_030067735.1 Microcystis sp. M53598_WE2
AGCAAACAAGAGGATTAAAATCGAAATAATTAAAACAATGCCGAAGGAAATGCGAATAACATAAAAAACTACTTGCCAGATTTTACTCCCGAAAGCTTTTAACTGCAATTGCCAATATTTATTCAGAAGAATTGAGCGAAAATTTTCGGGAAAAAGATAGATAATTTCCCCCGTATCTGCTACCTGTAAATGTCCCCCCGCTTCCGCCGCTAAAGCTAATAATCCCTGTTGTGCAGCGTTAATCTCTAAACCCGATTTTGCCGCCACATCACCCACCGTAACCCGATAGCCTAATTTTTCGATCGATTGTAATAGAGACTCTTGGGGGTTCATAGAAAATACTGTTCCTGTCGATTATCCTCTTTTCTAGTTTAGTTTTGATTTTGTCTTTTTGGCAGCGGCTATCTTGATTGACAGGTGCGGCATTTTGGACTCGATCGAGAAAATATCGTTATAATTGTTCCAATAGTCGCAAAAAGCAGGGCTAAACTGTATAAATAGTTACTTTATAAGCAATTATCAGAGGTGAGCATGAATGCGTCGGAACAGGCAAAAGGATTAGAATTAACGGCGAAGATCGCCACACTCGTCAACCTGTTTAAACAAGAATTCCCCGATGCAAAGGCAGATCTGAAACCTTGGCGCAACGATCCCCACACAAGGGAGTTAACAGATCCCGACTCGATCGATATCGCTTTCCATTTTCCCGGTTGGAGTCCCAGAATTCAAGGGCGCAGTATTCTGGTACAAATTCGTTTTCATCTCGATAGCGAGGATCAGCATCAGCGTTTGATTGGCTTAGAAATGCAGGCTTTTAACCATCAAGGAACTGCTTGGCGACTATCTACGGTGGAAAATTGGCAATTAGTCGGCAATTATCAACCCTCTCCTAAGGTGGCTGATAAGTTAAAATATTTCAGCCGGCAGGTGTTTGAAGTTTTTAAAAATGAGCATCGATAAGGCTCTTTCGGCACTCTCGGCAAAAGATCGTTATTCGATCGAGATTAAATCGGTCATAATGTCAAGCTATAGGACTAAATTAATTCTTGAAAGTGCTTCGCTTTAGCAGAGATTTTTAACATTTTTTCTGGTTGATCGTGAATCTCACTTTTTTGAGAAAGTTTACGGCTGCTCATGCTTGTTTTAGAAATACTGATATTTTTAATACTAACAAAGCGATATTGATAGTCCTGAAGAAAATCGGGTTGATTCCAAAATAAGCGTCCGATTTCACGACAATAGGAGACAAAGCATTCGGCTCCTTTTAATTGTTTAATTATCGATGAATTAGAATCTCTGCTTTTCTTCATTTCCAAACAAAGGATAACTTTTTCAGTAGGGGTATTAGCGATAATTATAAAATCTGCACGCTTACATTCACCTTTATTACCAGTAAAAATTTTGCGGACATCAAAAAACTCATCTAGCTTGATCACAATAACTCGATCGGGTTCAGGCATTCCACTAATCACAAACGAATAGTTATCTTGATTTTCTGTCAGTTTCAGTAAATAAATATCTCGTTTGTACTCTTTTTTATATTCCAACTCTACTATCGCACACTTGCTAATCATTTCTTTGAGGATAGCAATATCAGACATTACTCCTCACCCCAAATAATAGCCGTTTGAATACGATTCATATTTTCGATAGTAGTATCAAAACTGCGCGCTTCAATACCCATTTCTGGATCAATTTTAGCGGGGTTTAAAGTGTGAAATTTGGTCTTTTTTTTCTGTCCTTTCAACATCTTTGAATCTTCTTCAGCAATATAGACTTTAACTTGATTAGCCGATAATAATTCCTCTTGTCTATAGCCTTCTTCTGCGGCAATTTGTTTCAGGTGTGGTTTATTATGGTTAAGCATAATTAATGTATTGATTTCTTTGATAATATAATCACTGTGAGTAGTGATAAAAACTTTAATACCAATGTTGATCAGTCGAGCGAAAAGTTTAGCGATACGGCGTTGATTTTCTGGATGGAGATGTAATTCAGGTTCATCTACCATTAACAAATCTCCGATGCGAGCTTCGTGTCTTAAATAAAAGCCAATGTCTAAAAGAGAACGTACAGCACTAGAACTTTCATCCATCGATAGTCTAAGTTTTTTTCCTTTAGGAATGTAATAAAGTTCATCATTGCTAGTAATC